>CAIVPY010000034.1 GCA_903907885.1 uncultured Bacteroidota bacterium | reverse complement strand
CTCAAATGTATGGCTGGTGGCGATGATAATGTGTTGCGCCATATTGTTGCCAATAAAATTAATTATCTAACCAAAAACTAATTGCTTATGGTGGTTTTTAGGGATACATTTGTTTTAAATGTATAAACACACCCTTATCCGCCTTATTTGGTTGTTTAGGGATGAGAAATTAAGTAACATGCAACGCTAAAAGACAGACAAATGGAATATATGAAATATTGCGTTTTTATAGACGTTCTTGGTTACGGAGAACTTGTTAAAGACCCTACCAAGTCAAATGCAGAGAAAATACAAACTCTTAATAGTATTTATTCTAACCTTGCGTCAAGCTTGTTGATTACAATTAATGAAATCAATAGTGTTATCTCGGACAAAATATTCATTAAGTCATTTAGTGATTGCTTTTACCTTGAAAGTACCAATCTTTTAGCTTTGCTATATTCTTGCCAACGTATTTTTAATGACACATTTGGCTTTTACACAAACTTGCCAGACAGTGAATATACACCATTAATCAGAGGGGGAATTGTTAAAGACTGGACAGTTAGATTTAAAGACTTGGCTGCAATTACCAATAACGAAGACGGGACAAATCCTGTTGGACTTGGCGTAGCAAGGGCTTACTGGACTTCCGAAAAGACAAAACTATCAGGAATGCGGTTAATAATATCAGAGGAAGTTATTGCTGATTTATCGCTTATAAATTATTCAAAAAATGGTTACGACTGTTTTGCACAAGAATATACATATAACAATATTTTAAATTCCTTATTTCTTGAAAGGATTACAGAGAATGAAGATGGTTGTGCAGTAAACGTATATGAACTCATTTGGCCAGAAGCAGCAATGTCAAGTTGCACATATGACTATGTTACTCAGTTAAATAATATCAGACAAAACTTTAACACTAAATCGTTAAGACACTTTCAAAAAACAGCATTAGTAGTTTTAAAAGGACTTTTACTATCTGACTGTAGCGAAAGGACTGCTCACATATTTGAAAAGAATAAAATTGAATTGACAGAAATGACTACATAAGCAATGCCTGTATTACTGGTTTTGCGTCAGTCGGAGTGAATTGCAAACTTGGTGCTTTGTCTATCTATCCAATCTTAGTGTTAGTTGACAATTTTGCTGAGATACACATCTGAACGAAAAGCCTTAAACTTTAGGGCTATGCTAATACGAAACAGTAACCACGACACGAAAACTAATTATTAAATGGGAAAACCACATCAACACGCAAAAAGTAGTGAAAAAAAGTTCGGTGGTAGAATGCAGGACTATTTAGAAATTCACGTATTAATGGACAGCAGCAAAATGGCTTTTGCAGACAATCGTCACAGGGCTTTAACACATAACAGTTGGTTTGTAAATCATATTTTGCCCAAAATTTTTGGGGACACAATTACCAACAGTGACGGGAAACTAATTTCAGTAATTGACATTGCCGAGCAGCACATTTTAGAAGATTTTAATTATCATTTTATTCCGACCGCACAAGACTATCTTACGCCTATGGCAAAAACATCTTGGTTGCACGGACAAGGTTTACCTCAGTCAGCATTTACCAAAGAAGAAAAATCTAATTCAACAACTTACAAATTCAACATTTTAAAATGTGGAGCGAATACTTAATTGATTTTATATACAAACTTAACACACCACCTGAAGACATTAGTAAACTAATTAAAGAAGAAAATTCTGCGATTGACTACAAAGGTTATGGAACGCCTGAATTAGAAATGAAATTTTTACACAAATTATTTCTTCAAATTCAAGCAGCTCACCATGAATTTGATTCTTTTGGTTGGGAACAATGTAACTCGTATAACGACAATTATCATCATTTTCAATTGACCTCATTTACAGTAAACGATAAACTTGCTGTCGATAGCGATATTGACTTTTATTTTTCATATCACGAAAATGATAAAATGACATCTAACATTTCTTTTGACAACATTGAATACCCCGACCCAGAAGAACTTGAATTTGCAAAAGAAAACAGCCTTCCATTTGACAATGAGGGCATAGACCAAAAGCATTGGGACGAATATTGGGAATATAGAAAAAAGAAATATAAGCATCTTGAAATTCCATGCTTAAAATTTCTGATTATTCTAAAACTATTAGAAGTTCATTTCAGCATGTATTTCTTACTTTATACATTTGGCAATGGTGTAAGAATTAAATTTGACAAGGAAGGAGTTACTGTTATTAAACTTGAAGAGCAAGAAATGGACGGTAATCCGCTAGGATACGGTATGGATATAGATAAATTATAAGAGTCTCAGTGACTCGTCCTGAAATTGGTTTACAGTTTACCGATGGTTTACCAGTAAAAATTTGCGGTAACATTATTTACCAATATCATGTTTAAATCAAATAGGAGAAATATTGCATAAGCAGTAATAATGCACTGTGGCGCAAATGGTGGCGGTGGTGGCGGTCGGATGGATGGCTCATCAGTTGCTCATATTTGGCGCACTACACTAATTGTTAATCCTGAAATAGGTTTACGGTTTACCGATAGTTTACCAGTGAAATCCTTTCATTAGAACTTATCTTACCACTAACAATTTTAAATCAAATACTGAGTGTCTTATAAGCAATAATGCAGTGTTGTGCAAATGGTGGCGGATATTGCGGTGGCGGTTGGTTAGCTCATCAGTTGCTCAGAGTTGGCGCACTGCAATAATTGTAAATCCTGCTATGAGTTTACAGTTTACCGATGGTTTACCAGTATAATCTTTCAGTAGAATGTATGTTACCGCCAACACTATCAAATCAAATAGGCGAATTGTCTTGTACCCAGTAATAACGCACTGCGGCATAAATAATAGTGGTGGTGGTGGTCGGATGGTTGGCTTATCAGTTGATAATAGTTGGCCACTACAATAATTGTAAATCCTGAAAAAGGTTTACGGTTTACCGATGGTTTACCAGTGTAATTCTAAGGTAAAACTAATATTACCGCTAATACTTTCATCTCAAATATTGATTGTTTCTTATAAGCAATAACGCAGAGTGGCGGATATGTTTGTGGCGGTGGCGGTCGGATGGCAGGCTCATCAGTTGCTCATATTTGGCGCACTACAATAATTGCAAATCATGCTATGTGTTACGGTTTACCGATGGTTTACCAGTATAATTCTATGGTAAACTAATATTACCGTTAATACTTTCAAATCAAATACTGAGTGTCTTATAAGCAATAACGAAGGGTGGCGGATATGGTGGTGGCGGTCGGATAAATCACTCATCAGTTTCTCAGAGTTGTTGCACTACAATAATTGTAAATCCTGATAAAAGTTTACGGTTTACCGATGGTTTACCGTGTGGTAAACTGTCTTCTACCTATCGGTAAATATGGAAATACACCAATTTCTAGTGGTTGTTAAATAAATTAATAGTTAGTTTCTTATCATTGCAACATAAGACATCTAAATCATGGTTACATTTAATAAGATACTTGATAAATATAGGAAGATAGCCTTTTCAGAGCGTGATAAGGGAGATAGATTTGAAAGGCTAATTCAAGCATATTTACAAACCGATCCAAAGTATGCTTATAAATTCAAGAATGTTTGGCTCTGGAATGAGTTTCATGCCAAGGCTGATTTAGGTGGTCAGGATGTGGGGATTGATTTAGTAGCTTTAACTGTAGATGGGGAGTATTGGGCTATACAATGTAAATGTTACCAAGAGGGTTCATACATTGATAAACCTGCTGTAGATTCATTTTTATCTACATCAAGCAGAAACTTTAAAAACGAAAATCTTCAAACAGTTGGTTTCTCGCATAGGCTATGGATTTCAACCACCAACAAATGGGGTGCAAATGCCACCGAAGCTATTAAGAACCAAAATCCACCTGTAACAAGGCTCAATTTATACGATTTGCAAGAAGCTCCTGTGGATTGGGAGAAATTGGATAAAGGCATAATAGGCGAACTGTCAAGAACCGAAAAAAAGACCCTCAGACCACATCAAAAAGAAGCTTTAGACAAAACACACGAGCATTTTAAAACAGCCGATAGAGGTAAACTTATCATGGCTTGTGGCACTGGTAAAACATTTAACTCATTGCGAATTGCCGAAAATGAAACAAATGGCAAGGGTTTTATTTTGTTTTTAGTACCTTCAATTGCACTCTTAGGTCAAACATTGCGCGAGTGGTCAGCAGAGGCACTTGAACCAATTAATGCAATATGTATTTGCTCTGACCCTGAAATATCTAAAAAGAAAACCAAAAATGACGATAGTGATGGCTTTAGTGTGCTTGATTTGGCCTTGCCTGCATCTACTAACGTAGCCGAAATTGTTAAACAATTTAAATTACTTGAGGCAAAAGAATCAAATGGACTTACCGTTGTTTTTTCAACCTATCAATCAATTGAAGTTATTGCCAAAGCCCAAAAAGAGCTAAAGTCACAAAAAATTGGCTTTGATGAATTTGACTTAATTATTTGTGATGAAGCTCACAGAACGGCAGGTTTTACCTTAGCTGATGAAGAATCATCTGCATTTACAAAAGTGCATGATAACAACTTTATCAAAGCCAAAAAACGCCTTTATATGACTGCCACACCTAAACTGTTTAGTGATGATGTGAAAAGCATGGCAGCGCAAGCCGAGGCCACTTTATGGTCTATGGATAGCAAGGAATTTTATGGCGAAGAAATATATAGAATTGGATTTGGCGAAGCAGTAGAAAAGGGGTTGTTAACAGATTATAAGGTAATAATTTTAACCTTAAATGATAAAGATGTTCCGCCCGCAGTTCAACAAATGATAGCCGACCAGAACAGTGAAATAAATACAGATGATGCTTCTAAATTGATAGGCTGTATTAATGCACTTTCAAAGCAAATGATGGGAGACGAGGGGATATTAAAAAGCACCGACCCAGAACCTATGCGGAGGGCAGTTGCATTTTGTCAAAATATTATAGTTTCTAAGAAAATCACCCATAATTTTAACACGGCAAGTCACGTTTATTTGGATGAATTGCCTTTAGAAAAAAAAGAAAACATGGTATCTGTTTCATCCAAACATGTTGATGGAACAATGAGCGCACCTGAAAGGGATGAACTATTAGGATGGTTAAAATCCGATGGTGAAAATAATGAATGTAGGGTTTTAACAAATGTGAAATGTTTGAGTGAAGGGGTTGATGTACCATCTTTAGATGCGGTGATGTTTCTTTCAGCTCGAAATTCGCAGGTAGATGTGGTGCAATCTGTTGGGCGTGTTATGCGCAAAGCACCCAATAAAAAATATGGTTACATCATTATTCCTGTTTTAGTGGCTTCAAATGTTGAAGCAGATAAAGCCTTAAACGATAATGAACGCTATAAAGTAGTTTGGACAGTACTAAATGCTTTAAGGGCGCACGATGATAGATTTAATGCCATTATCAATAAAATTGAACTCAACAAGAAAAGACCAAACCAGATACTAATTGGCAGACCTGAATTTTCGTTTGATGCTGCAAGCAATGGAGGTCAAATGGTGGCTAATGAGCCAGACACTGCTTTTGAAACCAATAGAATGTTGACAGAGCAATTGGCTTTAGAATTTGAGCAATTGCAAAATGTAGTTTTTGGCCGATTGGTAAACAAAGTAGGGGATAGAAGATATTGGGAGCAATGGGCAAAAAATGTGGCTGAAATTGCTGAAAGGCAAGTTGAAAGAATTAATAAATTGATTACCGAGGACAAGGTACATAGAAGTGCTTTTGCTTATTTTTTACTTGGACTACAAAAAAACATAAACCCAAGTATTACCCAACAAGAAGCGGTTGAAATGCTATCTCAGCACATTATTACCAAGCCTGTGTTTGAAGCCCTGTTTGAAGGTTATTCCTTTGTTAAAAACAATCCTATTTCGGTAAGTATGCAAACCATGCTCGACCTATTGGAAGACCAAGCTTTTGAGAAAGATGCCGAAACCCTTAACAACTTTTATGAATCGGTGAAAATGCGAGCCTCTGGTATAGACAATGCCGAAGGTAAACAGCGTATCATTATTGAATTATACGATAAGTTTTTTAAAACGGCTTTTCCTAAGTTGGTTGAAAAACTTGGTATTGTGTATAGCCCTGTGGAGGTGGTAGATTTCATTATTTACTCGGTAAATGATGTGCTACAAAAAGAATTTGGAAGGTCTATTTCTGATGAAAACATTCATCTGTTAGACCCTTTTACAGGTACTGGAACTTTTATTACCCGACTGTTGCAAAGTGGATTGATAAAAAAAGAAGATTTATTGCGCAAGTACCAAAATGAAATACATGCAAACGAAATAGTATTGCTTGCTTATTACATAGCTGCGGTAAACATTGAAAATGCCTTTCATGAGGCCTATGGCGAAACCGAATACAAGGCTTTTGATGGTATTTGTTTAACCGATACATTTCAATTAGGCGAAACAGGTGATGCTGATATGCTGTTTTCAGAGTTGTTTCCACAAAATAGTAAGAGGGTGCAACGCCAACAAAAAGCCCCTTTGCGAATTATAATGGGAAATCCGCCATATTCGGCTGGACAAAAATCGGAGAATGATTCGGCAAGAAATCAAAAGTATGTGAATCTCGAAAATAGAATAGCTGAAACTTATGCCAAATGCAGCACCGCTGCTAATAAAAATGCTCTATATGATTCATACATCAAGGCTTTTAGATGGAGTTCTGATAGGTTAGATAAAACAGGAGGTATAATATGTTTTGTGTCAAATGGTGCGTGGTTAGATGGCAATAGCACCGATGGTTTTCGCAAATCCTTAGAAAAAGAATTTAGCTCTATTTATGTTTTTAATTTAAGGGGCAATGCCAGAACGAGTGGAGAATTAAGAAGAAAGGAAGGTGGTGGAGTGTTCGGACTTGGTTCAAGAACACCTATTTCAATTACTTTATTGGTTAAAAATCCAGAAATAATAAGTGAAAAAGCCACCATTCATTACCATGATATAGGCGATTATTTAGACAAAGATGAGAAGTTGAAAATCTTAACTAATCTCAAATCATTTGCTAATGAAAAATTACCACTTAAAAATTTAGAACCTAACGAACATGGTGATTGGATAAGTGTTCGTAATAGTGCCTTTGAAGATTATATTAAATTGGAGCCTGAAAAGAAATTTGATATTAAAACTGAGGCCTTCTTTGTATTAAACTCAATGGGGATAGCAACAAATAGAGATGCATGGGTTTACAATAGTTCAAAGAATTTAGTAATATCTAATATGACATCAATGATTGATTTTTATAATAGTCAAGTTGATGATTTTGTATCATTAAATACTAATACTGAAAATAAAATCTCTGCAAAAGATTTTATTGACACCGACCCCAAAAAAATAAGTTGGTCAAGTAGTTTAATTCCTAAGCTTGAAAGCGGTTTGAAAGCTAAATTTGAAAATGAGAATATTTTTGTTTCAAGCTATCGACCATTTTTTAAGCAGTATTTATATTATGGTGAGAAGATGATACATAGACGGAGCCAGTCCGATAATCTATATCCAAAACCATATTTATACCCCAATAAAGCAATTTGTGTTCCTGGAGTTGGTGTGACAAAAGATTTTAGTTGTTTAATCACTAGTAGTTTAACAGATATGGAGATTGTAGGCAAGAATCAATGTTTCCCTCTTTATTACTACGAAGAAAATAATAGTCAACAAAGAGCTTTATTTGATGGTGGGGGTAATGGTGAATATGTCCGCAGGGATGCTATCAGTGATTTTATTTTAGAAAGAGCCAATAAACAATATGGCAAAAATGTAATCAAAGAAGACATTTTTTACTATGTATATGGATTCTTGCATAGCCCAACATATAGAGAAACTTTTGCCAATGATTTAAAGAAAATGTTACCACGCTTACCATTGGTAGAAGATGTAAAAGACTTTTGGGCTTTTAGCAGGGCAGGCAGAAAATTAGCCGAATTGCATTTGAATTATGAAACCATTGCCCCTTATGCAGATGCAGTGGTGTCAGGTGATGATGGTAAGTTTTATACTGTTGAAAAAATGCGTTTCCCAAAGAAAGACCAAAAAGACAGCATAAACTATAATAGCAAAATAACCATTAGCAACATACCATTAAAGGCATACGAGTATGTGGTAAATGGTAAAAGTGCTATCGAATGGATTATGGAACGCTACCAAATTACCACCCACAAAGAAAGCGGTATTAAAAACAATCCTAACGATTGGGCAGATGAAGTAGGCAATCCACGCTACATATTGGATTTGCTTTTGAGCATAATCAATGTGAGCGTTCAAACAGTAGAGATTGTGGAGGGCTTGCCAAAAGTAAGTTTTGAATAAAAAAAGTGAAAGTATAGCGCAATCAATAACATAATACTACAGCTGTATTGCACAGTTTTGAAGAGATTAAGAGTAGACTTTTAGAAAATATAAACAAGAATGAATACGCAATATGAACTTAAAATAATGAACCTAGCAAGTTCAATTTTGAATGTTTTTGAAAATGAGATTTTGGCATTGAAATCAAACTCTTATGAACTAAAAAAACGAATAAGAGAAATAAATGGTAACACCGTTTTTCCTAATGAAAAGGTGGATGTAACTGCATATAGTTATTTTGAAAGTTTGTTTGAATATTGTCTTGAAATAAGCAACATCCAAGATTTAGAGAATATAAAAATTGATGATGAAGATTTAAATAAATCATTTGACAAAATTATTAAGGATAATGGCTTACATCAACATGGTTTTACCTTTGGCAAAATAGCGAAGTATGCATTTACACAATACTTTATTGCTTTTTGTGTTTCTAATTTTAATGATAAGATATTTCAAGATTTATCGCCTGAACATAAGAGTTATATTTCTATGCTTATTGAAAAAACTAAAAATGTACCTGCCATTCCTTTCAACAAAGGAAGTAAACGATATTTCAATTTTCTGTTTTTATTAATCCATGATTATGGCATAGAGCATGTAGACGAAATATTAGATTACCACTATAATAAAAACTTTAAATCCACCTATTTTATAGAGGATTTGAAAATTAAAATAAAGCTGATTCCACGTATCTTGAAAGATGATTTGATTGAAGAAAAAATATTAGAATGGATAAAAGCTACATCAAATAAAACTGACCAAAATATTGACTTTAGTAATGTAGTATTCGATATTAACCCTGACACTACCAATAAGGATATTGTAAAAAAGGATAAGGTAGAAGAAAAAGACGACACAGTTCAAACAGGCCTACGACAGCTTTTTATTGTTGAAAATTGGGAATTATATGTTGATGTATTAACAGAATATAAGAACCCATTGCTAAAAAAAGAAAACAACAGATACAAATTCATGGGCAAAAAATCTGGAGATAGAGGAGTTGTAGCATCATGGTTTAACTATCTAAAATCAGAAGGAAAAATTGCTGGAAAGTATGCAAGAGAAGAAATCGCAGCCATTCTTACTAATGAAATAATTGATTATAGCATATCACCATCAAAAGTAGAAGATGAATCAAAATCCTTTACAGATATCAAACAAAAATTAGTAAATATATTAAATGTATCGTTAAGCAAGAATAAGCCTGCTTAAGCAAGCTTAAAGAAGCTTATTCATGCTTAAACCTGCGTATTGATTAGTAGTTCCTTTGCCATCAGTTTAATAAAAACTCATAAAAGGCAATGAAAACCAGTAAATTTTACACAGAAAAAGAAATTGCGAAGAGGCTTCGCATTTCTTTACCCACATTAGGGAAATTAAGAAAAGATAAAGACATCGACTTTATCAAGGTAGGAAATTCTATTCGCTACCCAGAGCATGTATTCAATGGCATTTTGCTCATGCCAAATTTCAACGAAACCATAGGAGAAGTGTGATGAAGGAGAAAGATTTGACACCCATTTCTAAAGAGGACTTTAAAGATGAGGTAAATTCACTAACCAGTGAATATGAAGACATGTCACCGCTATTAAAACTGGTTCTTCAGACAAGTGAATTGATTAAACAACGAAAAGGAAAGGATATTCAATTTTCAGAACCAATTTTAAGACAAAATGGTAATCCTGTTTTCTTTCCAAACACAATCAACCTAATCCAAGGGCAAGCAGGTGTTCATAAAAGCAGGTTGGTAGAAAACATTTGTGCTGCATTTTTAAAACGACCACAAAATGATAACGAGTTGTTAGGCTTTACGAGAACAAGCGCAACAGCTGATTACACCGTTGTCTATGTTGATACAGAAAGAAATTTTTCTGAGCAGCTTCCTTATGCTATGCAATCAATACTGGTAAATGCAGGATATGATAAATCGGAAAATCCAGATAATTTTTATTACATAAGTCTGCTTCAGGTTGAGAGAAAGGATAGATTTAAGGTCTTGCAAGAATACTTTCAGCATTTAAGAAAGAATACCCAAAATCCTATGTTTATAGTTTTAGATGTTTCTACTGATTGTATTGAAGATTTCAATAGAACCGATAAAAGTATGGAACTGATAGATTTGATGAATATGGCTGTGAACGAATACAATATTGTTTTTTTATGTTTAATTCATGAGAATCCTGGCAGTGAAAAGGCAAGGGGGCATTTCGGCACAGAATTAATGAATAAGAGTTCTACATCAATGCAAATTGGATTTGAAAAAGATGCAAACAAAAACAACACAGACATAATAAGGGTAAAGTTTAAAAAATGTAGAAGTACGATAGCTCACATGCCTATTTTTATGAAATATTGTGCTGAAAAAAGAGGATTGGTTTTGGCTGATGTAGCTGAAATTAATAAATCAATAGATAGTAGAAAACAAAAAGCTAAGGATGAGGAGTTGTTTGAGTTATTAATCTCATTACTTGGTGAGGGAGAAGAAATAAGCAGACAGAGCTTGATTGATAAATTATGTGAAGAACTTGAAGTGAAATCTCGCACGGTTGAAAGCAGGTTGAAGGAAATTGTAGAAAATGAACTTGTAATAAGGGAAGGTGATTCAAAGCTATTTACCCTTGTCAAGTGTAAAAAAAGTAAAGAGATTGTTTATAGGCTAATCCCTTGTGCAGCATAGCCATAAGTTGTTTGCAAATTGCAAACCCCTATATGTGACTTTGCAAAATGCAATCGTTATGTTATGACAGATTCATTTAAATACATACTTGAACCATATAAAGGCGAAAATACACGTTACCGATGCCCCTCGTGTAATCATAAAACTAAAACCTTTACATTATACATAGACACTGAAACAGGCGAACACATAGCAACTAATGTGGGTAGATGTGGCCGAGAAAACAAGTGTGGCTATCATTATTCGCCTAAACAATATTTTACCGATAACAATTTACCGTTAAATGATAGGTCGGTAAATAGAATTTACCGCCAATTACCACCACCTAAACCTGAAAAACCAATAAGTTTTATTCCTAAGAGTGCATTTGAAGCAAGTCTGAAAAATTATCCAAAAAATAATTTCATTATTTTCCTGATTAACCATTTTGGAATAGAAATAACCAACGAGCTGATTAAGAAGTACAATATAGGAACATCAAAAAAATGGAATGGAGCAACGATATTTTGGCAATTAGATGCTGATTTAAATATAAGGACAGGCAAGATAATGCTGTTTAATGCCAATACAGGCAGAAGGGTTAAGGAGCCAATAATTCATATTAGTTGGGTACATACTAAAATTAAAGATAAGGATTTCAATTGGAAACAATGTTTGTTTGGAGAACACCTCATAAATCAAAATGATAAGCCCATTGCAATAGTTGAGAGCGAAAAAACGGCCATTATTACAAGTGTATTTTTCCCTCAATTGAATTGGTTAGCTACTGGCAGTAAGTCTAATTTGAGTTATGAGAAACTTAAAGTTTTAAAGGATAGAAAAGTCATTCTATTTCCTGATTCTGATGCTTTCGATAAATGGTCACAAATTGCAAAAGATATTGCCCCAATAATGAAAGTTAAAGTTTCTGATTTGCTTAATAGAAAACTTACTGAAGAAGAAATATTAGAAGGATATGACATTGCAGATTATTTAATTCAATATCCAATTTCTGAGTTTTTGGATACCAATAAGACTGATGATTATTATAACACCAGAATGGAAGCGTTACCTCAAAATTCTAACACCATAAATATTCCACAATCAAAAACTACGAATGATTGGTCGGATGAAGTAAATGAGCTTGAGAGTTTTTTTCAAAATTCGATATTACCTACAAATGAAATTAGGCTCAATCCGTCAACCAAAATAATAGATGT
>CAIVPY010000033.1 GCA_903907885.1 uncultured Bacteroidota bacterium | reverse complement strand
TATAACTGGGATTCTTTCTTGCGAACTGTATTTACTCGACAAAAAACTATCAAAATTATCGCGAATCAAATTTTTGTCTATTACAGGAAACTCATTTATAGACTTTCCTTTATACATTTTATAAAAATTTGTATAATCACTAGCTTCATTAAGAATACTATCTAATTTATCATTAAGATAATTAGGATTCGTGTCACTACTTTTAAATTATAAGTCTATTTCATTGTAATTATTTTTAATTTTAGATTTCTTGAAAAAATCCATTATCCAAAACAAAACACTTCTTAAGTTACTTGCTTTATCCATATTAACTTTGCCATTTAATTATTCTTCTTTTAGCCAAACTTCTTGCCAGTCTGCCTCTCATTTTAAGATAACGGGTGTATAAATTATTAGAAAAAACATTTTTATAATTTCTATAAATAGGTATTAGAAATTTTTTTCTTCTATTAAGCTTAAAATAATTATAATATTCACCTTCTGTCATTAGCATATAAGGTGAATATTTTTTCAACTCGAGTGATGTTTCAAAAGTTTCTGATACAATATAACTTAATTCATGAGTCTGATTGCTATTGTTGTAATCAAACCAATGGCAAGTGGCTTTGTTAGTGGCAAAATCTAATTCAAACACCAACTCTTTTTTTGCAAAATCTGGAAATGTTAGTGAGCCGTTTACAAAAACATTATAAGGAAAAAAGAAGTTTCCCAATCCATATACGATATATCCATTTTTATATTTTTCGCCACCTTGAACACAATGTGAATGGCAACCAATAACAGCAGTAACTCCAATATCTATTAAATCTTTAGAAAACTGACGATACATTGGAAATGGCAGTATTTCTAAATCAAAACTCCAATGCATATAAACAACTAATTTCCTATTTGGAAAGTTGTGTTTATATTTTAAAATATCGTCAACTATTTTACTTTCAAAAATCTCTGAAATATACACCCCATTTGTTGGATTTTTTTGGTGATATAGTAAAAAATCCCAGCAATAATTAAAAATGGAAACTTCAATTCCCTCGTCATTTAACTCAACCACTTTTTGGGCTTCATCAACACTTAATCCAGCACCACTAAAAAGAATATTATTTTGCTCAAGGTGATATTGAGTATTATTAAAATATTGAGGTATATCTAGCGTGTGATTATTTGCAAGACTAACTCCTAAAGTTTTGTTTTTATTTAAGACTTTAATTACCGAGGAGTGATTGAAAACGATTGGAGAAACCGTATTGGTTGTAATATCATCTGCTACTAAACCCTCTAAATTAAAATACTTATTTTTCCCCTCAAAAACATTCTTATTATTAATAAAAACAGTATCTAAATGCTCCGACAGTTCTACTGTTGGGCATGCAATATCTCCACCAAAAATCATTTTATGTATTTTCTTTTTCTAAAGCTGTAATCATTTCTCTTGCACTCATAAATTCAACATCAGGCCACCTTTTAACAATTCCTTCTAATAGTGCTTTCAAATTTTGAAGACCAAATTTTCTTACATTAGGATCGACATGACCACAAAAATTAACCCTATGTGATGATATATTAATAGGTCTGTGCATGGTAAATCCTATTTCAATTTGCTTTAAGCAATACTCCACCCAATTAATACTAGAATCAGCTTGGGGCTCAAAAACGGCATTTCTAACTAAATATCTTTGGTTGTTATTATTTGACTTTCCAGAGTATTGAAATGAAATATGAGTTTTGTTATCTTGAATCAATTGTTTTTTTACGATAGGGGCATCTATATATTTTATTCCAGATTCAAATAAAGTTGGGTGAAGGCAATCGCTTTCAGGGCTATTGGGTGATGTAAGATATATTGACCTAAATCCAAAAACTTTTTCAAATTGGTCTAAGCCATCTTTCACAATTAATTTCAATTGTTCATTTTCAACATAATCATGGTATCCTAATGCAGCTGTGAAATTAATTC
>CAIVPY010000032.1 GCA_903907885.1 uncultured Bacteroidota bacterium | reverse complement strand
GTTTTTATAAATATTCTTATACCAAGTTGTTGATACAGATGAAATTAGGAGATGGTCAAATATTCTTTCGCCTAAAAATCTTCTATTGAATTTGTAGCAGTATTCATCAAGATAATTTTGCATATAAACCGACTTAATACTGTGTGTATTAACCCAAACCTTCACCACCTTATTCGTATTATCTATACTAGCCCTAATAAAAACCGAGTAATAAAATTGCAAAAAAGTTCGCCCAAACAACATGGAAAAAAAGAGATACATTTTAAGTAAAACAAAAAGCAGTTTAGTATTAGAACTATTACGAGGTTCAGATATAGAAGTGTTAAGTCGCAGGGAAACTATCACAGTATCAGACTTAAGTTCTTGGCGCAACGAATTTATCAAGAATGGAGAGCAGGGATTTAAGCGTAATCCAGAAGAAAGCAAGCTATTGGAAGCGCATCGGCTGATTGGTCAACTACAAATGGAACTTGAACTTAGAAAAAAAAAGAGTCAGCTATTAACTTACCTAAAAAACAAATAGTTATGAAGTTAAGCAAAGTGCAGAATCCAAATACAGGCAAGGTTTTCCCGATGAGTTTAGTGTTAAAGGTGTCCGATTATAGCTCTGCGGCATGGTATGGCAAATCGGTCACCAGTGCGGGTACGTCAAAAAAAGGCCCAAAGCCTTTTTTTGACGATGCCCAAGCACTGGTAGTCATTAAAGCTGAAATTGCTCAAAGTCGCTTCCATTCAGAAGGTTATATCAAAATCAACAAACGGTTAAAGCGCAAGGGCTCTATCATAGCCAAAGGCAGAGTAAACCGCCTGCTAAGAGAAAATAATCTATTGAGTGCTAACAGGCCTGTAAAACAAGGTGCTCGCAAAAAGCACGAAGGAACCATTATTACCCAAAAACCTAATCACTTATGGGGAACCGATGGCAAACAATTTTACACAGAAAAAGAAGGCTTATGTTGGATATTCTCGGTGATAGACCATTTTAATGACGAAATACTCGGACATCACATCTGCAAAGTAGGCGATAGATTTTCGGCTATGGAACCCGTCAAACAAGCGGTGAGGAAAGAATTTGGAACGGTGAAGCAACATATTTGTCAACACACACAACTTGCCCTGCGTAGCGACCACGGATCGCAATACGATTCAAAAGACTTTGTAAAAGAAATGCAGTTTCTTGGACTTGCTGAATCCAAAGCCTTTGTTAGAAGCCCTGAGTGCAATGGCGTTATAGAGCGTTGGCATAGAACCTTAAACGAGCAAGTAATAGCTGTAAATGCTTTTGAATCATTAGAAACAGCTATTCCTATTATTAACCAATTTATTGCAGATTACAATCAATATTGGATATTGCACCGACTTGATTTTCAATCGCCTATCGAAACTAAAATTAATTACTATAACCAATTTAAAAAATGCGCTTAATATTGTAATTCTTTTACTCGCTTTATTGGGGTTAATACATTTGATAACCAACTGCGTCTCCTCCATTTTTTGAGGGCGTGTGGCTACCGTCTATTTGAATGCTTGACAAATCTATTTTCGACCGATTCTCTTTCAACAAAGCCACCCAAACTCGATAAAAAGACCCGTCTTTACTCCACTTATTAAAATAGTAATACACG
>CAIVPY010000031.1 GCA_903907885.1 uncultured Bacteroidota bacterium | reverse complement strand
TCAAGTAAATGTTTATTTTTTTTTATTAAATCATTGTTAAAATCAAAAGTATCGTTACTGCCCAGCCCTTGACAGAAAAACTTAAATGAATTTGAAAAGATTGTATAAAGAATTTATAATATGACTGAAATATTTATAAATTTGAGTTAAAAATATGGATGAAGATAAAATCATAAAGGCTTACAATGAAGGACTGGATTCAGTTATGGCATTATTTAAAGACATGCATGAGTCACTATCAGCTAAGCTATATAAACTTGAAAACAAATTATCGGAATTAGAGTCAAGGCTTAATAAAAACAGCAGCAACAGCGATAAGCCGCCATCTTCGGATTTATACGACAAGCCCAAGAATAGTCGTATAAAAACAGGAAAACTAACAGGCGGACAACCGGGCCACAAAGGTAAAACGCTGGAGAAAGTTCTAAATCCTGACACAACAATAGACATTAACATCTCGGATTGTGACTGCGGATTTGATTTAACCAATGTTGAAGATACTGCTAACCGCCGTCAGGTATTTGATTTACCTGTAATCAGTATTACAGCAACCGAATATGTAACCCATGAAAAAAGATGCCCCAGATGCGGTAAAGTTCACAAAACGGAGTTTCCGGCAGAAGTAACACAGCCTGTCCAATACGGGAAAAATCTTTATGCTTTGATGAATTATTTGACAACCTACCAATTGTTGCCTTTAGAAAGAGCTGCCGAGACAATAGAGGATATAACAGGTCAAAAGTTAAGCGAAGGGACTATTTTAAACTCTTCTCTGCGACTTTACAATAATCTTGAGGAAGCTGAAAAGGCAATAAAAGCAAAGATAAAAGAATCAGAAGTCGTGAATTTTGACGAAACGGGTATAAGAGTTAAAAACAAGACAGAATGGCTGCATTCGGCTTCTACTGCGGAGCTGACATACTATGCGCCTCATGAGAAACGCAGTTTTAGCGCAATAAATGAAATAAATATTTTGCCTGATTTTAAAGGCACAGCAGTACATGATCACTGTATAACCTATTACAAGTACAACAATTGCACTCATTCGGAATGCAATGCCCATAATTTGCGCTATTTGCGTAATATCTATGAAAATCATAATCAGAAATGGGCTAAGAGTATGGCTGATTTATTAATTGAAATTAAGTATAGAATCTCAGTGTTAAAGGATTTAGGAATCACTCACATGAAAGCTGATGAGATTGAAACTTGGAACAATAAATACCATAAAGTCATTAACGACGGTATTTTAGAAGATGCCGAAAAAAGTTTTAAAATTATTTCTAAAAAAACCGGCAAGCCCAAAAAGAGTAAATCTCTAAATTTGCTTTTAAAGCTACAGCGGTACGATATTGAAACCTTGACTTTCATGTACGACTTCAAAGTTCCATTTGACAATAATCTTGCAGAAAGGGATTTGAGGATGCAGAAATTGCGGCAGAAGATATCAGGTTGTTTCAGAGGAAAAAACGGCGCAAAAATATTCTGCAGAATTCGAGGTTATATATCAACAGCAAGAAAAAATGGACTTAAAGCTATGGAAGCACTTGTTCTTGCAATAAATGGAAATCCATTTATACCTCAAACAGCATAAATCATGAGTTATTTGCTAACCCATGCACATTTTATTTTCAAGGGCTGGGCAGTAACTAAATTTTTGATAATTCTGCTATTGTTTTTTCATTCTTAATCGCTTCTAAAGCCACTTTTGCTTTAAATGCCGGCGAATAATTTTTTCTTTTGTTCATTTTCTGCTCCTTTTCTTTTTTCTATTCTAACTTATTTTTTTGAGCAGATCTCCACCTATCTTTTTTGTCTGATTTTCTGGGGGCACTTCAAAG
>CAIVPY010000030.1 GCA_903907885.1 uncultured Bacteroidota bacterium | reverse complement strand
CTAATCCTGTGCCTTTTTCATTTGCAGTGCCAATGGATGTTATTTTCTGAGACAGATCAAACAATTTATTCATTATTTCGGGGCGGATTCCAACACCATTGTCAGAAACAATAATCTTTAAATTAATAGGGTTTATTTCAGCCGAAATATCAATTGCTCCATTTCTATTTGTAAATTTAATGGCATTGGAAATAAGATTTCTGATTATTGTTTTAATCATATCGAGATCCGCTAATACATTTATATCCATATTAGAAGTATAACTTATTGAAATGTCTTTTTCTTTGGCAACCTGTTGTATATTTTCAATTATATTTTCACAAACTTTTCCTATATTTATCAATTGAGGTTCAAATGGTATTCTTCCTGAATTTGACATAGCCCACATCAAAATATCCTCTAATAATACAGTTGTATTTTGAACAGAAGAATAAATCATATTTATAAATGATTCGGTTTCATCAATTGAATAGTCTCTAATATTTGGAGCAATAATTTCTAATAAGCCTCGGATTGAATAAAGAGGACCTTTTAAATCATGTCCTAGTATTGAAATAAAACGATTTTTATCGTCATTTAATTTTCGCAATTCTTCATCTTGCCTCATCAGATCTTTTTCGGCTATCGTTCTTTCAGTAATATCATAGATAATTGAAAAAAGTAATTTATTGTTATCATAAATGATAGGAGACGAATGAACTTCTACTGTACGTTCTTCTCCTGAAAATAATCGATGAGTGAATATAAAATAGTTGCGTTTTTCAGTTATTGCTTTCTCCCTTTCTTTTGCAACTTCTTCAGGTGGAAGTGCATTAATTTCATTAATATTTTTCTCACATAATTTATTAATAGAACCTCCATAAAATTCAGCTGCCGATTTATTTGCATTAATTATTTTTCCACTGTCCGGATCAATTAATAACATAATAGATGAATGTTTTTCGAACATATTCTTAAATCGAGCTTCGCTTTCTATTAAGGCTAATTTTCTAATTTTTATTTGACTAATGTCAACGCTTAATACAAGTATTCCAATTATTTCTTTATTATGACAAAACGGTAATATTTCATTTTGAACATATATGATTGAACCATCCTTTTGCTGAAACTTATTTTCATATTTTATAATACCTCCGCTTAGAGATTTAATAATAAAAGGTAATGCTTTATCGAATTCTTCTTGACCAAGTAAATCAATAAGATTTTTGCCTATTAAATCATTAGATTTTTTTTCAAAAATATCTTCCACATACTTATTTGTAAAAATGAATTTAAACTCTCGATCCAGAACTCCAATCATTGCTGGAACATTATCGGTAATGGAAGTTAGTAATTCTGTAGTTTCAATTAATTTTTGTTTAAGACTATTTTGCCTAGTAATATCAATTCCCAAAGAATAAATCCCCACAACTTTACCATTTTCAATTTCAGGTATTAGTATAATTTGTAAGATAATGTCTTCACCTAGTTTGTTTTTTATCTTATTTTCAAATTCTACTTTTCCATTATCTTCAAAAAAAACACTTTTAAAATGTTCGATAAATTTTAGATGAGCTTCTTTTCCAATAATATCATAAACACTCTTTCCAACTATTTCTTGTTTTGATTTGCCATAAATTTTCGAATAGTGTTTATTTACAAAACTATACTTAAAGTTATGATCAATTTGACTAATAAAAATAGGTAAATTATCTACAATCAATTCAAGTTGATTCTTTGTTTTTTCCAATTCACTGTTTAGGGTAAAAACATTACTAATGTCGCTATAAGTGATAAGGACACCAAAGCCATCTATGTTCATTGGTAATGCGTTTACTGAAACCCAAGTAATATGTGCTTCATCTCTCACAATACCCAATACTACACCTGTAATAATTTTGTTTTCTTTTATGGCTCTATAACTTGCTAGTTCCTCTTGTGGCATTTCAGAAAAATCAGGACGAATAAGTTTCCATTTTCTTGCATCGTACTTGCCACCTATTACTTGCTCTTTACTTGCTCCCAGAAAGTTAACAAATTTTTCATTACAATCAGTAATTATACCTTCATAGTCTGTAATATTTATACCCACTTGAACTGTCTCGAAAATAGCTTTAAATTTATTTTCACTTTCAATCAACATTTGACGAGAAAACTGTCTTTCTTGAATTTGTTCTTGCTTAATGATTAGGTTTTGGTATCCTGTATCTGCAATTAATTGAGCCAACTTAGCATAGCAATTAATTATTGAATCAACCTTTTTATGCGAAAGAATGGGTACCTTTTTAATCGCACTTAAGTAGGCTTCCTTATCAAACCCAAATTGTTCAGCCTGCTTTTCAAAAAAATCAAAATCAATGAGCTCATCATCATAGAAAAATTGACCAAAATATACAGTGGCTAAAATTCTATCATCAATAATAACGGGGATTGCAATATCCCACATTCCATTTTTGCACTTATATTCAACTGGATTGTTTCCATTTTGCATTTTAGCAATAAAATTATCGCTTTCAGTGCATCTTTTGCATGTTTCAGGGTGTATTCTATGAAACTTAGTGCACACATCTTGCCAACCTGTAGATACTAAAACATTTTTCGATTCATCAAGTATGCCAATAGGAAGACCAACCAAATCATAAAATAAATCCATGAGTTCTTGTAGTTGATTGACATCAACTAGGTCCCTGAACGTAAAAACTGGGGTTTCAATAATTTCGTTTTGTGAATTATTTGCAGTTTTACTTGACTTAAGATAACTTAATTCAAGTTCTAATTCCCTTATTTTAGAATCAATATTCATACTTTTTTGTTTTAAAATACAAATAGACTTTAAGTGCTACATTTTAGAATAAAGGTGTTTTTATATAGTACCAAAGAATGGATTTGAAAAAATCACTAGCACGAAACAGATATGTAAAAATCTATAACATCCTTTTAATTACTATGTAAAACTAATCCTTTTCCATAAATAAATTTCTGACAATTATCAATCAGTAAAATATTAAATACCATATTAAAGTCAATTATAAGTTTTCTGTTTTGGGGTTAAAATGATTAATGAGGTAAGTTAGATTGACAGGTTTTGAAGCTTTTAGAAAAACGAAGCAATGGCAATAAACTGATACGTTTAAATGATGCCAGAATTACTAATTTGGTAATGTGTCGATTTGACTTTCAAGTTTTAGCCTTTCTGAAACAATAGCTTAATATGGCATTATATTTTGATATTTAAGATTTTTGATTTGAGCTATTCATATGACTTTTACAAATTATATTGATTAATTGAAAAATAGCTGAAAAATCTGTAGAGATTCGACTACTTTTGTTTTTTGAATTTTTTAAATTCATTATTAACTAACTAATTATAATAATAATAATAAACATAAATGAAATTACTGATTAGGATTACTAATTTAAAAACATTGTTAGTTTGTATCGCCATTATCCTGTTTATAGCTCCCAAAACACAAGGACAGCAGACTAAAGACATCATTAAACAATACATCGAATCACAATCAAAAGACAATAATATAGACAAAAACGACTTCGCAGAATGGGTTTTGTCTGATGAATACACAAACAAAGGAACAGGTATAACTCATGCATATATGCAACAGATGTATCATGGCATACCCCTTTTTAATGCCATAAGCGTGGTAGCCATCAAAGAAAACAAAGTGGCTGTTTTTAGACCAGGTATTGTACCTTATTTAACTAAAAGGATAAAAGCAGATGCCCCTACTTTAAATCCAGAAGAGGGTGTGAAAGCAGCATTGGCAAACATCAAGAAAAAAAGTTCAAACCTTATTTTAATCGAAAGCAATGACGTTAAACACAAATATATTTATACCGACAACACAGTTTCGATTAACCCAATAGAAGTGCAATTGGTTTATGTAGCCAAAGATGATAAAGTGATATTGGCTTGGAATGTAAGTGTTGAATTAATCAAAGAACCACATTGGTGGAATATTAGGGTAGATGCTTTGAAAGGAAAGTTTATTGAGAAAAATGACTTTACTAGATCTTGTAACTTTGGGGTGTCACCTTCAAGTTCAATGGCTCCCCCACCCCCTGCCCCATTTGCCCCAGATTATAGGGTATTTGATTTCCCCACTGAAGCCCCCTCTTTTGGAAACCGTAATTTATTATCAAACCCAGCAGACCCACTTTCATCACCTTATGGTTGGCACGACATTGATGGATCTGCAGGTGCCGAATACACCATTACTAGAGGTAACAATGTGTATGCTTATGAAGATAGAAATAATGATAATCTTCCTGGTTATTCTCCTGATGGTACATCCAACTTAGTTTTCGATTCTGTTTACTCTAGTGCCAATGCGCCACTATTAAATCAGAATGCATCTGTTACAAATTTGTTTTATGTGAATAACTACGTTCACGATTATTTATATCATTTAGGATTTGATGAAGTTTCGGGCAATTTCCAACAAAACAATTATGGACATGGTGGATTGGCTGCAGACTATGTAAATGCTGAAGGATTTGATGGCAGTGGAACTAACAATGCCAACTTTTCAACCCCTGCTGACGGCTCTAAGCCTAGAATGCAAATGTATTTATTTAACTATACTACAATAAACCGCGATGGCTCATTTGATAACGCTATTGTATCTCACGAGTTTGGGCATGGGGTTTCAAATAGATTAACAGGAGGCCCATCTCAGGCGAGTTGCCTTTCAAATGCCGAACAAGGTGGCGAAGGATGGAGTGATTGGTTGTCATTGATGCTAACCATTAAACCCGGAGATGTGGGTACAACAGCTAGAGGGATGGGAACTTATGTGTTAGGACAAGCTACCACTGGTCTTGGCATTAGAAGATATCCATATTCTACAAACATGTCTGTTAATCCACAAACCTATGCCAATATTGCTAACACCACACAGGGCTCAGAAGTTCACAATATGGGCGAAATATGGTGTGATGTGCTTTGGGATATGTCGTGGCTTTTGATAGACCAATATGGGTATAGCGCAGACCCTACCATATCATCTGCAGGAAATAATATTGCCATTAGTTTAGTGTTAGAAGGTATGAAACTACAGCCATGTGGTCCTGGTTATTTGGATTCTCGTAATGCCATTTTAAGTGCCGATTCTTTAATGTATGGATATGCTCACAAATGCCTTATTTGGCAAGCATTTGCCCGAAGAGGAATGGGTTATAGTGCATCGCAAGGTAGTGCCAATGTAGCGGGTGACGAAACACAGGCCTTCAATATTCCTCCTTATTGTATTATTATTACCCAAACTCCTGTTTCTAATTTCACAGCTAGCACCACTGCACCTGCATGCGGAGGTAGTGTAACATTTACCGACCAATCTACACAGCCAATGACATGGTTATGGTATTTTGGAGATAACACCACATCAACCACTCAAAACCCAACCCATATATATAGCTCTCCGGGCACATACACAGTTTCGCTAGTAGTTACTAATACCATGGGTATAGATTCGTTGGCAAAAGTAAGTTATATTACAGTAGCACCTGCATTCACAGCTACTATTATCAATACACCTACCATTGGTTGTAGTGGCGCACCTATGCAGTTAACAGCTACACCAAGTGTAACCAATACCAATATTTACAATGTTAGTAATATTCCTTTTGCACCAATAACGGGTGTAGGCACAGGAACAGCCCTTACATTAACTGATGATGCCATGAGTGTAGCCTTACCTATCGGTTTTACTTTTAATTTCTTTGGAAATAACTACACCACTTTTTACAAATGTTCGAATGGATATATTACTTTTACTTCTGCTCAGTCAACCACTACTTATGGTAAAACCATCCCTTTAACAGCTTCTCCCAACAATTTTATTGCTGCGGCTTGGGGAGATTTAAATCCCGTTAGCACGAATGGTAGTAAAATTAGATATATCACCACTGGGACAGCACCAAACAGGAAATTAATCATCAATGATTCTACCTTTCATTATGGTGGTGTAGCTTATCCTTTTATTGTTCAGACCATATTGTATGAAACAAGCAATATTATTGAGGTTCACACATCAACCATAAGCAATACCACTGCCATAGCCACAAGCGGTGTAACAAAAACAATTACCCAAGGCATTGAAAACTCTACTGGTAGTAAAGGCTATTTTGTTCCAGGAAGAAACAGTACCATATTCTCAGCCACTAATGATGCGTATCGCTTCACTCCTGGTTATTCTTATTTATGGACCACAGGAAACTTAAGTGGAGCCACACAAACTTACTATCCAACAATTAGCGGCACAGTGTATGACGTAACCATGAGCGATGGAACATGTACAGCTACTTTTAGTTCTCCTATTATCAATGTTAATCCCCCACCAACAGTTAGTATTAATACTACTGCATCATCAGTGTGTACAGGCAACTCAGTAACTTTATCGGGTTCAGGTGCCAACTCATATTCATGGTCTGGAGGTATAAGCAATGGAATTGCATTCGTGCCAAGTGCAACAACTAAATACGTTCTTACTGGAACAGATGGAAACGGTTGTATAGGCAAAGATTCAATTACCGTTGTGGTGAATATATGTAACAACAACAACCTTTCTAATTTGTTATTAAGTTCGGGAGCATACACACCTTCATTTGCATCATCCACTTTAAGCTATGCTTCAACGGTAGCAAATTCTATATCATCGGTAAGGGTTACTCCAACTGCTGCCGATGTCGCTTCTACCATTCAAGTTCGAATTAACAATGGCTCTTATGCAAATGTAGCCAACAGTCAAGCCTCATCTATACTTGGGTTGAATGTTGGGGCAAATACCATTGATGTAAAAGTTACAGCACCTGATGGTGTAACTCAAAAAGTATATACTATAACCGTAACAAGGTCGGGACCAAGTTTTGTATCATTAGCATTAACAGTCTTTATTGAAGGTTTATACAGTGGAAACAATATCATGGTAACGGCTCCCTATAATGCTGACGGAATAACTCCATCATATATTGCAGATACCATAAGTGTTGAATTACATGCTACCTCTGCTCCATTTTCTATGGTGTATTCAGTTAGAGGAATTCTTAATACCAATGGAACATCAACTCTGAATTTTCCTTCGGGTGCTATTGGAAACTCCTATTACATTGTTTTAAAACATAGAAATTCTATAGAAACATGGAGTACAAATCCAGTATTATTTAATTCTTCGGGTACGACCTATAACCTAAGTAATGCAGCGAATAAGGCTTTGGGTAACAATTTGAAAAATGGAGGAAATAGCCTTTTCCTAATATATAGTGGAGATATTAACCAAGATGGTTCGATTGATTTTAATGATTACCCAAGCTTAGATATTGCTAGTTCAAATGGTATTTTAGGCTATAATTCGAACGATTTAAATGGTGATGCTTCAGTTGATTTTAACGATTATCCTATAATTGACATTAATAGTAGTAATGGTATTTACACCAATACGCCATAGTAAAAAAACGATTCTATTGTTATATAGAGAAATGAAAAGGCTGCCCGAATAAGTGGGCAGCCTTTTTTTATTGCATCTCATCTAATTTCTTTTGAAGGCAAATATCTTTCTCGCTAATGAGAGTGCACTTATACCTCTTGCTACTTGTATTTTCTATTATGTGGCCCTGCCAAGAATCGAACTTGGATTTTGAGCTTCGGAAACTCACGCACTATCCATTGTACTACAAGGCCTGTTTGTTATTTCGTTACTGCGTTACTTGATTACAAAATCATCCTGAGCGCAGTCGAAGGGTGTTATTCTCCCACCAACTTTATCACAACTATTACACCCCACAAAAATAAAAAGTCGGTTGACTTTTATGCCTAACCGACTTTTTAATTTTATTAATTTCTAATAATTACTCGCCTTTTGAAGCAGCTAGTGCATCAAACTCTTCTTTTGAGCCAACTATTAATTTTTCGTACTCACGCATACCAGTACCGGCAGGAATTAAATGTCCAACAATTACGTTTTCTTTCAATCCCATCATGTGATCTACTTTGCCCGAAATGGCAGCTTCGTTCAACACTTTGGTAGTTTCCTGGAATGATGCAGCACTCATAAAGCTTTGTGTACCTAAACTTGCTTTGGTAATACCCATGATAACTTGAACAGCAGTTGCTGATTCAGCATCACGCACTTCAACCAATTTCAGGTCTTTACGTCTTAGCATTGAGTTCTCGTCACGTAATTTACGTAAGCTAATAATCTGACCAGGTTTAATATTGTTTGAATCACCTGCCTCTAAAACTACTTTCTTATCAAAAATCCAATCGTTAGTATCTTTGAATGTATAACGATCTACGTTTTCGCCTTCAAGTAATAATGTGTCACCTGGATCAATCACTTCCAATTTACTCATCATCTGACGTGTAATCACCTCGATGTGTTTATCAGAGATTTTTACACCTTGTAAACGGTAAACCTCTTGGATACCATTTAAGATATAACGTTGAACAGCTTGTGGGCCTTCGATACGCAATATATCTTGTGGTGATATAGAACCATCACTTAATGATGAACCTGCTTTAACAAAGTCATTTTCTTGAACAAGAATATGTTTAGAAAGTGGCACCATGTATTTTTTAACCTCAGCATCTTTTGATGTGATAACAATTTCGCGGTTACCACGTTTGATACCACCAAATGTAACTACACCATCAATCTCGGTAACAACAGCAGGGTTTGAAGGATTACGTGCTTCGAACAACTCAGTAACACGTGGTAAACCTCCAGTGATATCTCGGGTTTTACCAACCACACGTGGAATCTTAACTAAAATACCACCTGCGGTTAATGTTGCACCTTCTTCAACCACAATGTGTGCACCCACAGGTAAGTTATACTCCTTCTGTGGTTCACCTTTTTTGTCAACCATGATGATGGATGCAATTTTGGTTTTATCTTTACTTTCAATAACTACTTTCTCGCGGTGACCAGTTTGCTCATCGCTTTCGTCTTTGTAAGTAATATTCTCGATTAAACTTTCGAACTTAACCTTACCAGGCTCTTCGCAAAGAATTACCGCATTGTATGGATCCCAACTACAGATAGCATCACCTTTAGCAATGGTTTGTCCGTCTTTAACAACCAAATGCGCACCGTAAGGAATATTTATAGCCATGATAGGGTTACGCGTAACCTCATCCAAAATTCTAATTTCACCCTGACGACCTAAAACAGTATCAACCTTCACACCATCTATTTCACTCTTTACCGTTCTAATTTCTTCAAATTCTAATATACCAGCAAATTTAGCAGTCATCTTGCTTTCAGTAGCAATGTTTGATGCTGCACCACCCACGTGGAATGTACGAAGTGTAAGCTGTGTACCTGGCTCACCAATTGATTGTGCTGCAATTACACCTACTGAGTCCCCTCTTTGGGCTAATCTACCTGTTGATAGATTTCTACCATAACATTTAGCACAAACTCCAATCTTAGCTTCGCAAGTAAGAGCTGAGCGTATCTCCATAATTTCTATTGGAGAAGCTTCAATTTTATTTGCTGTTTTTTCTACGATTAATTCACCTGACTTACAATATAATTCTCCAGTTAATGGATCATATAAATCATGCAAACTTGTACGACCTAAAATACGTTCAAACAATGGCTCTACAACTTCTTCATTATCTTTAAGTGCTGAAATTGGAATACCACGTAGGGTACCGCAATCTTGCTCATTAATTACCACATCTTGTGCTACGTCATGTAACCTACGAGTTAAGTAACCCGCATCCGCAGTTTTCAAAGCGGTATCGGCCAAACCTTTACGTGCACCGTGGGTAGAGATAAAGTATTCGATAACGGATAGTCCTTCACGGAAGTTCGATAAAATTGGATTCTCGATAATCTCTCCGGTTCCACCCACAAGATTTTTTTGTGGTTTTGCCATCAATCCCCTCATACCACCCAACTGACGAATTTGTTCTTTACTACCACGCGCTCCAGAATCCAACATCATGTAAACAGGGTTGAATCCTTGTTGATCTTCGCGTAATTGTTTTAATAATGTATCGGCTAACTTATTGTTAACACGAGTCCAAACGTCAATTACTTGGTTATAACGCTCGTTGTTGGTAATGAAACCTTGCTCGTAGTTGCTACGTATTTCATCAACTTCAGCTTGCGCAGCATTTACAAATTTTGCTTTTTCATCAGGAATTTTCACATAACTTAAGTTAAATGATAAACCTCCTTTGAAAGCGGCTTGGTATCCTAATTCTTTGATAGCATCAAGGAACTTAGCACATTTATCCATACCACAAACAGTAACTACTTCACCGATAATATCACGTAAGTTTTTCTTAGTTAAGATATCGTTGATATAACCAAATTCTTCAGGTACTACTAGGTTGAATAAAATTCTACCCATAGTTGTATCGATGATTTTGCTTACTAATACATCATCTTCCATCACATTTACGCGGCATTTAACGCTAGCGTGCATGTGCACTCTACCTTCGTTGTAAGCAATAATTGCTTCTTCTGAAGAATAGAAATGTAAGCCTTCACCTTTAATTGGATATTCTTCGGTGTGTTTACGTTGTTTGGTGATGTAATACAATCCCAAAACCATGTCCTGAGAAGGTACTGCAATTGGAGCACCATTAGCAGGGTTTAAGATATTATGCGGTGCAAGCATCAATAATTGAGCTTCCAAAATAGCTGCATTTCCAAGTGGAACGTGAACAGCCATCTGATCACCGTCAAAATCCGCATTAAAACCTGTACACACCAAAGGATGTAACTGAATAGCTTTTCCTTCGATTAGTTTTGGTTGGAACGCTTGAATACCTAATCTATGTAGAGTAGGAGCACGGTTAAGTAATATAGGATGTCCTTTT
>CAIVPY010000029.1 GCA_903907885.1 uncultured Bacteroidota bacterium | reverse complement strand
TGGTGTTGATGATGCAGTTTGGGCTATTGTTACATAACTTGCAGTTAAAGCATAAGAACTAGTAATTGAATTAGTGCTTGATCCACTTACATATGATGCTGTTAAAGCATAAGATGCAGATGTAGCTGTTGCAGCGTATGATGCCGATATCGTATTAGTACTCTGTCCACTAAGTGGATTCCAAATTTGTGGCATTCGCTTTTACTTTCTTATAAATATTGAATTTAAAACTAATTAAAAACTAGTATTCTAAATTTAAAATTTATAAACCTTTTATTTCTACAAAACAACTATAAAAGTTGATATTCCATATAATGATACAGCCATTGTAATATTTTAAGCAATTACATTAACATAAGTATTACTTGCCGTAAAGGTTAATAAATGAGTTGCAGTTACATTTGGAAGAGCAGCCCATGCAATTGTTGTTGCACCAAAAAAAGAACCTCCACTATCTGAATAAAGTATCTGGCCCCTGTATGGGCCTCCCTGAGAGGTTGGATAAAAGTTTACACCCCAACATTGGTTCGTATTTCCTACGTTAACTTTTGTAGCAGATGTTACATAATATCCGTATGCTATACTTGTACAGAATTCATATCCATCATAGTTTGTTCCTATTCTTATTTTTCCCTGTCCACCAACTCCTGATGAAATATTAAATCCATAAACAGTACCACCAAGATTTACCAATGGCACAGTACAATTTGAGTCAGAATAAAACGGAATTCCTGATGTAACAGAAAAGTATGGAACTTGTCCCAATGTATATCCCGTTGATGTTAGCATATAAACAGGAGAAGTAACATTCACTCCTGTAAGTGCTGCACTACAATCACTGATAAAAACACTTGGATTGCTTGTATATCCAATCAACGTTCCTATTGAAGGAGGAGGAGCTACAACCGCAGCTCCAACATCAATTTTATTATATGCTACCGTACTTCCGTTATAAAAACTAACTGCCATAATTGGATTTTATTTTTTAGTTAAGTCAACTATCATATCTGCGACAACATTCCAATACTTATCTATGAAAAAATTTCTTGTTTCTTCATTTTTATTTGCTACAGTTCCATCTTGCCATAAATAAAATATACTAAATTCAAAATCGCATGTAATTGGATAATGATCTAATTTATTTAATTCTCTCCAATTTTTATCCCAATAAAAATAACTATTTTCTGCAATTGGAGGCCATTTATGTGTTGGATCCTGTACCGCTCTTACTGATTTGTAATAAGGGTGCAAAAGTCTCATTTTACCACCAACTTTTAAAATTCTATAACATTCATCCATAAACTTCATTCTTTCAATTCCATCTAAATGTTCTACAAAATGAGAACTAAAAATAGCATCTATTGAATTATCTTCAATTGGATATGGGAATACAGTTAAATCATGAATAATATCTACGTCTTCACACTCTGCAATATCTAATCCTATGACTTTTGTTGGCGTAATTTGCAAATTTTCAGTAAAATATTCAATTTCAGCTTTTCTTTGTCCACAACCTAAATCAAGCGCAATAATTTCAGGAGTTTGTTCTTTTTTTGTTTTTTTTGACTTCATTTTTTATTTTTTATTTATAAAACTACCACATTTGATCATTTACAAAATCATAGTGGCCTACTTTTACTCTTGAATCGCATGCAAATTTATATCCTAACCTTCCAGCATTTTCAAAGAATTTTAAATCTTGAGTATATGCTTGAACTCCTACTCCAGGAGTATAATTTTGTACAGTTTCAAAAAATGGTTTTTTTAATTTTGGATTTTTGAAAATATCTAATTTGAATAATGTAAATCCCATACCTAATCCATTGCATCTAGTAATAGATTCAGGTTCTGGCATAAATGGTGCAAAGTTTACTGGAAATACATCAGGTTTTCCATAGCACATTGGTTTTCCATCTATTCCTTTAGTCCAATATAATCCGCCTATAACATCATACTTATCCATATTTTCATATAATCTAAGTAATCCATCAGGAGGAGGACAATTATCTTCTTCTAAAGTTAAAATATATTTGAATTTTGCTAATTCAGGTTGTTCTAGTATTTGATCTATTATAGAACTATAAGCAGCTCCGACTTCCATTGCAAGACCAAACATTCTTATGAACGGTTGATTCATTGGAGGCATTAATCCCATCCACGATTGTACTACTTTTGCTGGAACTGTTCCTCTTGTTGGAACTATGCAAATAGTAGATAAATCTTTATAAGCATTCTTTTTTAAATTTGCTTCGTATGTTTTTTCATTATGATAACCTTCGTAACCATGAATTACAATTTGTGGTCTT
>CAIVPY010000028.1 GCA_903907885.1 uncultured Bacteroidota bacterium | reverse complement strand
GTGGTATTTCTTCATATTCAACTATCGATTCTGTTAAAACGCTTTCGGTAGATATTCATCTTTATCTTTCGGTATTATTAGAGGGTTTGTATCTTGGTAACAACTCAATGACAGCTTCACCTTTTAGTGCCGATGGGGTGTCTCCAACCAATATTGCAGATACTATTATTGTTGAATTACACGAAGATGTTTCACCCTATAATACAATATATTCAGCTACGGGATTATTAGAAACCAATGGGTTTGCAGATATTGTGTTTTCGGGTACGGGTGCTAATAACAATTATTATTATATAGTGGTTACACACAGAAACTCTATTGCTACTTGGAGTGCAAACCCAATTATGATGAGCAATGCGGGTGTTTCGTATGATTTCACTTCTTCGCAAGGTCAATCCTTTGGGTCGAACACTAAAGATGATGGCAACGGGTTGTTTTTGCTTTATGGAGGCGATTTAAATCGTGATGGTTCTATTGATTTTAACGATTATCCAGATTTGGATATTGCAAGCTCAAATGGTGAATTGGGTTATTTACCTGCAGATCTAAATGGTGACGCTTCGGTTGATTTTAACGACTACCCTATTATTGATTTAAATAGTAGTTTGGGAATTTTACAGGTTACCCCCTAATTTTTATCTAAGCTTATTAAAAAACTCTTTCATTAACCGACTTGCTTCATCTGCCATGATGCCTTGTATTATTTCTGTTTTGGGGTGAAGCAAATTGCCCACTTTGCTAAAACCCCTTTTGTCATCACTTGCACCATACACCAAGGTGCCCGCCTGTGCCCAAAAAATTGCTCCTGCACACATTACACAAGGCTCTAAACTAACATACATTGTACACTCATTTAAATATTTAGAACCAAGATAGCTTGATGCTGCGGTTATAGCCTGCATTTCTGCATGTGCCGTAACATCATTCAATCTTTCTGTTAGGTTATATCCTTTACCAATAATTTTGTTCTCGCACACAATTATACAACCAACGGGCACTTCGTTTTCATCAAAGGCGTTTTGAGCTTCGTTCAAAGCCAATTTCATAAAATAGGTGTGAGAAAATAAATCGTTCATTGTGTTTCGGGTTTGTTAATACAACTCAACTATTGCCATACAAATCTATTGCGTTTAGCCACATCCTTAATAAACAAATTTTAAGGTTCAATATTTTCTAAGCTTATTTCTTCATCTCCATTTTGGTAAGGCACATAAGTCATGATGAGTTGAAACATTTCATCAGTGGTTCTCATACTTCCATTTCTTTCAATTATAACTTGTGGCGGACAGAAGGGATTATTAGGGTTATTGGATGTATTGTCATACACCCCTTCCACGCAAATAGTGCTTCCTCTTGGAATATACAACATGGTTTTGGGCTGATAAAAATATTGCCACCGAAAGTCCCAATTGTTAATTCTTACCAATCTAATTGTATCGCCACTTGGTTTAATGGCATAAGCCCAAAATTTCTTTCCTATCAAGTGCATATGAGGCACAATGGTTAATACAGATATGTCATCTGGAATATTGGCTTTGATATAGAAAGTTTTTACGGTTTCAGGTTGCACAACCAATTTGGGTTCAACGGGCGCTATACCCAAGGTCCCCATTTGAAACTCTTGCACTGGTCGCTTGGGCGGGTTTGGAGCAAAATATATCTTAAAATAAGAAGAATCTATATCGTCTTTTGGACTAGGTCCAAAGTGCATATCATTTAAATACAATGCGCCTTTCTTGCTCAGTTTGTAACCTCCAATTTCTTTTGGGTAAAAGCTAAATTGAGAGCCTGGTAAATAATTGCAAACACTAGGTGACATGGCTGGATAGCTCCCATCATCATGCAAAATGCCTAGTTCTTTATGAATGGTTTGGCTATTGCTTTGGTCTTGATTTACCCAGTTTTTTCCCTCTTTTAAACGGGTCTTTTTACCATCTGAAAATTGTATCAAATGCACATTTACATGATGCACCAATCGTTTGTTTCCTACAACATATTCAATGGCCCTAACAAAAGTATCACGAGGTATTTCGTAAGGAAGTTTACATACCAAAAACAGGTCAGTATTGTTTCCTGTCACCTTTATCTTTTCAGGAAAGCGAAGTATCATATCTGCCTTGCCCAATAGCAATTCCTTTCTCAAAATCTCAGGTCTTTCGAGTTTTGAGGTGTCACCGGCAATGGCTCCTTGAGCCACCCATGTTTTAATGGTTTCAATTTGTTCCTGACTCAATACCATTTCATTGGCAAAATGTGTGTATGAAGCGTCAGCAGGCCAAGGAGGCATAATTCTGTTTTCTGTTATGTATGCAATTAGTTTGGCTTTGCTTTTCACATCTTGATAGGTAACCAAGTTAAAAGGTCCAGCTTCACCATCAATGTGGCATTTGCTACAGTTTTTATGAATAATAGGGGCTATGTCATCAGCAAAGTTGATGAACTTTTTTTTATCTGAGCAAGCATAAAATGTTTGACATAATAGAAGTAAACAAACGAGTAATTGAAAAGTGTTTTTATTGTATTTGCATACATCGTCTGCATCATTACGAGCGCAGCGAAGTAATCTCGATTGAGAGATTGCTTCACCTATGGTTCGCAATGACGTAAAACCGTTTTTAATAGCTTTATAAAAGTAGTTTACTCTAT
>CAIVPY010000027.1 GCA_903907885.1 uncultured Bacteroidota bacterium | reverse complement strand
GCTGCTGCCTACCTGCAGTTATGTTCTATTATGATGAATAAAAGAGAGTTTCGTGTTGCCAAAGATTATTTTAAAAAAGCAAAGAGTTTTAAACCTACTACACCACAGATAGTAGAACAAATAAAACAGATAGAAAAGTATATCACCCGTATGCCGGGGTAAATTTATATAACTTTTATTTCTATTTTTTTTTCCTCTTTGGGCTCAATAGAACGGGGTTCCCATGTACGCACTAAATAAAAGTGAAGGATAGTGATTCCCTTTTCAAGAGCTGTGATGGTAAATATTTCATCTGCCGAACTTCCGGGGATAGGCAAACTGCTATTTAGTGATGGGAGTTTGTTATGCTTAACCAAAACAATATTTGCAGGCTGCAGTTTATATTGCCACTCATAACCCGCCATTGATCTTCCCTTTAATGGAAGATCAAAAGATTCATTAATTTGTAGAATTCGTTTTTCCATATATAAATAAAAAACTACTTTAAATGATTACTAAAGGTCATCATTAGCATCAATAAAAGTAGTTTTGAAAAATCTTTCTAAAAAACATTAAACGGTTTTTTTACATTTTAGCAGCGGCTTTCATTTTTTAGCAGCCCTTTTTTTGGATCTGACTGTTCGCCCCTCAATTGTTCTTACTGTCCAAAAATCTGAAGCCTGACGGCTGGTGGCATAAGCATAAGGCATCCAGAAATAACCAGCCAGCCCCCATTCTTTCCCCCAAGAATTTCTTATTAAAAAAGCTTGTCTGCTATTATCATAACCCACTGCTAAAACAGCATGGCCCCCTATCATTCTTTCGGCAGCAATATTAGGCATAGGCATTATACCAGTTCGCTTTACAGTTGCCGACATAAAGCTTTCATACACACTAAATCCAAATGCAAATGGGTAGCCTTCTGCCAAACAGCCTTGCAATACCGTAAGACTATTCTGCAGTCGTTGATAGGTAAGAATTTGGTTGGAGAGTGCGTGCTGATAACATACTGTAGGCGGTTTTTTGGTAAACTTTGCTCCAGCACTATTGTCGTCGTCATAGGTCCATTCTGTTTCTTTGCACATCCCTTGTTTATTCATGCATTTTACAGCATCTCTTAAAAAAGCACCACTATCCGAGTTTTCGGTATGAATGGGCACCCTGGAATTATAATACAAAAAAAGGCGAGAGGGCATCCAAGTAGTTTTTTTTTGTATAACCTGTGCTATTTGAAAGGCAGCGCCTAATGCATTGGCGGTACAACTTCCCAAACCTCCCTGGTTATAAACGGGTGGACATAATTTTCTTAAATCTGCTTTAACCGGCAGTTTTTGCATCAATTTTAATGGGGCTGCGTATGAAAAGTCCCTTGCATCGGGTACATCTGGCAGCCAACCCATTTTGTAAATTGCTTCAGTATTTACTTTTTTAACTTTTGCCATAATGGTAATTTTTAAATGATTGATTATAAAAGAAAATGTTTTACTTTTTTAAAGTGGTAATTAATTCATCAAATAAAATGATCGCATCGTAAGGACTTACTATTAACAGTACTCTTTTTTGCCCAAGAGAAATATTGGCATCCTCGCCCAATTTTTTCCAAGCAACTTCTGTTTGCTTTTGAGTTTTTATATTTTTTATATCAAGGTTTGTCAAAAGCCCTCCTTGCAAAGCAGCGACAATTATTTGGGAAATAAGCTCCCTTGCTTGTTGCAGTTTTTCGTCTCCGACCAAATAATAAGTTCTTAACTGAACTTCTAGGGCTTGTAAAATTTTAAACATTACACTAGTAAACATTTCATTTCGCCCCATATTTTGTTTTTGAAGAGTATAGGGGTTCATTCCTCGTTGCGCTGTTACCAATTCAGCCTTTAATGATTGCACCTGACTTTCCTTATCGGCATAGCCCAATGCTTTAAAGGTTTGGATGCAATCTTTTAATACTAAGGCGAGTGCTTTATCTGTTGCATAATCTTTTGCATTAAACAAATCCATACAAGCGTTCAACTGCTCTAACAAGAGCGTTAATTTTACTTTTTCATTAAAAATAAATCTTTGCATGGCCTATTATTTTACTCAAATTCCACTACTTGTTTTTCATTGCCGTTGTCTTCATCTTTAATAGATCTTATAAAAATACCTTCCTCCATTATCTTCGCTTTTATAATAAAAATGCTAGATTGATTGTTCACGTTTTTTACAGCATTGGTTTCAGGGTCAACTAACAGATTGTCAATTTTTGTAGAAGAAACAATGGTGTTTGCTTTGATTGTTTGTATTACTTCGGCCAGTGTTTGTATAAATAATTCGTTATTTGGATTTTGATTTTTATAATCCGCAAGCAGGTTTTGCTCCTCTATTTTTCTGTTAAAAATGATGGCCCATTTTACCTGCGAAATATTATCAGGATTTGCAGGATCAGTACTGGCTTTAAGATCTTCATAAAACCCATTCATTAAAGGATCAACAATATCTGCTTTTAAAGGTGTTTTTTTTGTGCTGGCTTTATTTCCAAAAGGTCGGGGTCTAATAATATCTTTAATAAAAATGGGTTTCTTAAAATCATCTTTTACAATAAAGGTGAAATCCTTTATGATATTGTTCTTTTTTAGCAAAATGGTTTTTATTACATTGTTTATTTTGTTAGTAATAAAATTGCTGAAAGCATCTTTCTCCATATTAAAGAAGAGTGCTGTAGAAAATTTTGCGCCAGATATTATAACTGGTATAGTAAGTTCCATCTCGGGAATCTTGAAACGAGGTACCGAAAAACTTTTTAATATTTCGTCCTGGGCATACAGCAAAGCAATTTCTTTACTCACCCTGTCCGCATGATCTCTAGCCCTCGTTATTTCAGAAAAAATAAATCCAACATAGTCTGAAAGCGTTATATCTGCCATGAAGAAAATTTAATTGATAAATAAAATTATAAGAGTCTATTAAATGGCTGGCAAGACGGCAAGTATTAAAAACTAACCATTTTAACCTCTTTGCCCACAGCCTTGCCAGCCTAATTTAATGTTTGAAAAACTCAGGCGCTGCATTTATTATGCAGCCAGCATATTCAATATTTTTTCCAGCCCTGCCGGGATTTCATCCTGTACGGCTTTAACATTTACATTAAGCGCATACTCCTTTCTTACCTCTACTCCTGTGGTTGATTTACGCTGATAGGATGCAGACACTTTAAAATGAACAGGTCCCCATCCGCCACTTACTTCTGCATTCACACCAATGGTTTCATCAACTTTAGAAGTTTCAACAGAGTTTAATTTTACATTAAAATCAATAATCACATGCTCTATCCGTAAACTAGGAATGGGCAACATTGCTAGCAAAGGCACTTTGATACTTATTTCTTTTTTATCTGCAGTACCATCCGCCTTCACATCATTTCGGGTGTGCGAAAAATCAACCATGACCAATTCTTTTTTACCATTTACTTCTGCAAAACCTACACTGTTAATAAAATCAACTGTTGCTAAAGAAGACGCCACCTGTGCATTTACACAAGCCTGCAATGGGCCTCCAATCATTTTCTGAAAATCAATATTATTAAGCTCTGAGCTAAAATTGGTAGAGGGCGCTTTTAAAGGACCGGTTTTTTTTAATAACCCACTTATACGCTGCAATGCATTAATTGCTTCTTGCTTGGAAACAGCCGCGGGATCTTTAGCTATTGCGTCGATGCTGTTTTTTAAGGATGCTGGGACAGGAGCATTTTTTTTCGCTCTAACTGTACGCACCGAACTAGTTTTAGTTTTTGCTTTTGTTGCCATAATAAAAATTTTTTGATGATTAAAAATATTTGTCCTGCAATCGCAAAATTTAAAAAGAAATTAAAATAGGTCTGCATTGAAGAAGTAACACAGACCTACTCTTATTAAACCACTATGGGAACCCTTACCTTATATCTTTTTTTAAGCCCTTTACCCATACCCACTTCATACTCACGCTGAGCTTCTACTATACCAACCCCACCATTAAGATTATAACCAATAGTTTCTTCTATAATTGTATTTTTACTTGCTTTTGGCAGCACTGATTTTACTTTGCCATTGCCATTAGAATGGTTGCCTGTAATGAGCGCTAATCTTTCACTAAACATTTTTTCCATCTCTGCCTCTGTACTTACTCCAAAACTTTTTACAGCAGCTTTTCCTTTGGGTAATGGAGCTAAACTTCCTTTAGGATAAGCAGAAAGTGTATCAACTTTTTTTACAGAGCTGTTAAAACTGATTATATTACCATCATTATCAATGGAAACTCTTACCAGTCCATTTCCTGCATTGATAGAAGGAAGCCCATCTATAACTTGGCGATATTGTAAAATAGTTTCGGTTATTTGTTCCTCCTCTATTTTACCAGAACCTTTAGAACTGCCACCACAAGAGTACCCGTAAATAATTTTATCTAGTCGCAGATCTGCTTTTTTATCGAGACCACTTTGAACAATGGCACCCTCTGCTATTCCAATCGCTTTTTCTTTATCCAAAAGATCCGTATTCTTAAAATTATGTTGGGCTGTTTCTACATTTATTCTGCCATACTTGTCTAATATGATTTGTTTTTTCTGGTCCCTCAAAACGGAGCAACCATTTTTATCTATCATCAAATTATTGGCATTTTTTGCTGAAAATCCCATTGCTTTTGCAATTTTTTTAAGGTCAGCTTCTGCTTCTTTAACGCCTGCTAATATAGCCACCTGCGCATTTTTAGGAATGCCATCTAAAGAGGTTCTGGCCAATTGAGATGCTCTTGCTGCATTGTACCAACGCCACCAGTAATAATTGGAAGACCCGGCATTGCCATAAAATCTATTTTCATTAAAAACTCTTTGTTGCGCTTCGGCTGCACTCACCCCCGTTGCCATAACAGTAGGCACCTGATTGTGAGAAATCTGCCAACTTGCATCAAGCCAACAGGTGCCAAAAGGTTTACCCTGGGCCAATTGCCTAAAATTCTTCCAGAAATTCTTTCCATAATCACCATTATCTACACTAGTTGTTTCAAAACCAAATACCATACGCAAACCTCTGTTAACGGGGTGCCAGGTTCGTATTGGATTGTGAGCACCAAATACCCTCAATGAAAAACAAGTACTCCAAAAAAGATAACGAATGGTTTCATTACCCAAGGTCATACGATTAGAATAAACCCAATCTCGGTTATCCCATTTTGAGCCAAGGGGTGCTTGAAAAACGCCATTTGCATCCATATTCCCGTGACCTGAATGGTAAAATGCCACTACCGCATCTGCCCCATAAGTATCTTGCCAGTTATCGTAGGCTTCTTCATATTTCCATACCTGTACACCAGCATCTTTGTACCAAAAATTTCCAGGAACAAACTGTGTTACGTAATCTAGCCACCCCTGCGCATCTTCGTGAGTAAGGCTAAGGGGGCCTGCAGAACTAAAATGCTCCAAACTGCATGCGCCATACATATCGGCAGATCCGTTGATATTGGCTTTGGGTGCTTTCGATTTTACTGACGCCGCTAAAGGAGAAATTTCTTCAATAATTGTTGTTCTCATAAAATGAATATTTAAAATGGATGATAAATAAATAAATACTCTTATGGTTAGAAGCAGGCAAACCAATTTCCTTCTGACATTAAAAAGTTAATACAGAAAAATAAACCCATAGAAAATAACTGTTCACAAAATTTGTCTGTGTTAAAGAATTTAACCGGCTAATATTTTTTTCATTG
>CAIVPY010000026.1 GCA_903907885.1 uncultured Bacteroidota bacterium | reverse complement strand
TTGGTTGGTTGGTAATTGTATAAGTTCCTGTGCCATCACTTGCACTACCACCTATAAAGTTATTTGTAATGGTGAAGCCAGCGCCTGTGGTGGTAACAATATACAATGCACGGTTTATACCAGTACCTAAATAGGCTCTAGCTGAAGTTTGGTATAAATGATTATTAGTGATAGTCCAAAATGCATTGCTTAAACCTAAGTTAATTCCAGAACCAGGAGTTCCAATACCCGAAGCATCAATAAAGTTGTATATATTATTGTTGTCAATTATGTTATTATCATTGGTTGCAGCTAAGGCAGTTGATCCTCCAGAATTGATACCATACAATGGAGTACCTGCAACAAACGTGTTTTCGTGAATATCGCAATAGTTGATGGTGTTACTATCATTTCCTTGACCTCCAACAGTTGTAGTACCAAAATAAACCACACCTGCCGCTACCGTTGTACCTGCGTTTGATTGGTTATTTGATTGTAAATCACAATATGAAATTCTATTGAATTTTGAATCGTTGATAAAGCGAATAGCTGGTCCAAAACTAGTCGTGTTTCTTATTACTAAACTGTTTCCGATAACGAAACTACCTACACCACCTTGACGACCATCAAAAACATAATATTTTGCTGCGTTTAAGTCAATAGTTGGAACTGAAGTTGTACATTCAATTCTTGCAAATACACCTGTATTTGGAACAAATGTTACAGTTTTAGCGGCAGAGGCTCCTTTAAAGTTAGTTAAAGTGATTGAAGTGCTAGATGAATAAACTGAATCTGTTAGCACGAACGTAACAGGTCCGCTCACACCTAATGCGTTTAAATCAGTCAAGGCATCAGTAATTGTAGGGTAGTTTGGTGCTGTTTGGCTTGCTCCTATATAATAATTTCCATTTAATGGTGATTGTAAAGCTCTTGAACCAGCAGGGTCTCCATTTAAAGGAGTTTGAGTCATTCCATCAACAACTACACTGTTAAACATAGCATCAACAACATCCCCTCCATTAGCAGATGGAGCTATGTCATAAGCTAACCAAAAGTAATTTACTCCACTACCTAATTTCTTGTTACCAGTAATGGTAAAAGTACCATTAGGCGAAGCTACTGTGCCAAAAAGTTGACTAGTTGAAAATGTAGTATCTCCATTGGTATAATACACTTTAGCATTACTAAAATCAGTAGATGGAGATGGACTTGCACCTGTATTAAACTCAAAAGATGTTACGCTTAGCGCATTGGTTGATTTTTCAGAATGAATTCTTAAACGAAGCACTTTCACATCTGACGAACCTAATGGAACATTACCAGTTACTTGGTCTGCAGTAGTTGAATCAAACAACATATTATTTGCAGTATTAACAGTGTAATCTCCTTCAAAAGCTCCTAAGTCTGGAGCACCACCTAAACCTAAATATCCATTATTGCCTGCTCTCACGGTATTTGCATAGTCAAAAGAAACTGGGCTTACATTTCTTCCACCTGATTCAATATTGGTTGCAATGGACGCATCAATTTTTAAATAATTGCTATTTCCACCTGTCGATGTATTTAAAAAATTAGGGCTTTCAGAAATCGAGTTGGCATCTCTTGGTGACACCCTTGTTTGTAATGTTGATAATACAGAATCAAGTGAAGTTCCATCATAACACAAGCCTCTTTTAGATAATAGTGAAGCACCTGTGTAAAATAAATTCCTATCCGAATTAGAAGAATAGTTTCCTAAACTTGTAGCTGCCGACCTTCTTAAAACTGAGACAATTCCGGCACCCTTAGGAGTAGAGGTGTTTACCAAAATATTATTTCTTAAATCTAGAGTTGCTGTTGTTGATGTTGCATTTACTGTGTGATAAATACATGTGCTTGCAAAATGAGCACCAGACGATGTTCCGTCAATGTTTATTGTATTGTTGTATATTCCAAAAGCATTGTTGGCAGTGGCATTAGTAATATTAATACCAAATACAGAATTTAAAGTAGTAGTTGCAGACCCAACAGCTGTTGGAGCATATATTCTTGAAATTAGATTATTATAAATCAGTTGGGTACCAACTGTTACACTTCCAATGGTTATTCCAGAGGCTGTTAATGTGGATGCAGTATTGCTTGTAATGTCATAAATATTGTTATTATATATTCTTAATAACCCACTGGATTGTGTTATACCTGCTACCGTAACACCACCTGTTATACCATAAATATTATTATAAGCAATTGTTCTTGTCCCAGCTCCTGTGCTATACATTCCATAAAGAGTAACAGATGCTGTTCCAGCATTTGTAAGGTTATAAACTCTATTGTATCTGTAGGTTTCGTTTGTTGATGTTCCTGTGTAATAAATACCATACATTGCTGAAGTGGCAGTAGTTTTTGTTACCCTCAAGTATGACACATTATTACTATCTGCAGTAAGATTCGTGCCAGCTAATTGTATACCATATAATAGGGCACTAGCTCCTGTTCCTCCGGTGGTAATGGTGTCAACAGTGTTCCTCGAAACAGTTACATTGGCTGCGGCTGCTGAATTGTAAATCCCAATACTAGTTCCACCTGTATTACCAGTTCTAGTAATGTATCTAACAGTATTTAAATAAATATTTAAGTTAGTGGTTATTGCAGAATTAAAGATACCATATATGGTTCCAGTACCAGTTAATGCGGATGCACTATAGTTTATACCGTTTACCAAATTGTTTGTGATGTTTACATTTGTAGCAGTGGCTAAATTATAAAGACCATAAAAAATTCCAGAAGTTGCTGTCAAATATTCACAATTCAAAAGGTTGTTACCTATTAAGTTAATGGTATTATTTGTACCAGTTATACCTCCATTGTTTTCAATTACAGAAACCTGCGAAGTAGTTCCTCCTCCTTTTATAGTTAGCGTATTGTAATTGATATTCATACTTGCATTGATTGAAGATGCCGTTGTATAAATACCTCTTAATGTTGAAACATGATTAACACCACTACCATTGTTATTGTTAATGGTATTGTACGAAAGATTAAAACCCCATTGGTCTCTCACATTTACACCTACAGCAGCAATTGTAGCTACAGCACCACCCCCAAAGTTAATAATGGTATTTCCAGTAGCCAATGAGCTACCTCCCACATCATTTAATGTATCGGCTAAATTATAAGGAGATGCAGCGGCATATCCATGAAACACCATACCCGCATTACAATTTTGAATTGTATTGGTATAAAATTTAT
>CAIVPY010000025.1 GCA_903907885.1 uncultured Bacteroidota bacterium | reverse complement strand
TGTCGCTCTGGGGTCTCTACCTGGTTTTGCAAGTTCTTTAATAATATCGTTGATGGTAGGAATTCCAAAATTTTCGCTTACATATTTAGCTGGAATAATATTTTTTCGAAGGCTTTCATTGTGTATTAAATCCTCCACTTTGCATTGTTGGTCTTTGGCCATATGCTCCACAATATGGTAACTTTCGGGATGCACCGCACTGTTATCTAAAGCATTTTTTGATTGGCTTATTCTTAAAAATCCTGCACATTGCTCAAAGGCTTTTTCTCCTAATCGAGGCACTTTTTTCAATTGCGCACGACTGATAAATGCACCATGTTCATTTCTGTAGGCTACTATGTTTTGGGCTATTTGTGGCCCTAATCCCGAAACATAAGTAAGTAAACTTTTACTTGCTGTATTTAAATTTACACCAACATTATTAACGCAACTTTGCACCACCGAATTAAGACTGTGTTTAAGTTTATGTTGGTCAACATCATGTTGGTACTGCCCAACGCCAATAGATTTAGGATCTATCTTTACCAATTCCGCCAATGGGTCGGCAAGCCTACGGCCAATAGAAACAGCACCTCTCACCGTAACATCTTTATCAGGAAATTCTTCGCGTGCCACTTCAGATGCAGAATAAACCGATGCACCATTTTCATTTACGATATAAATTTCAGGTTTGTTATCGAAAGAAATATTCCTCACTAATTCCTCTGTTTCTCTTCCTGCTGTTCCGTTGCCTACGGCAATGGCTTCGATGTTGAATTTTTGGACCAGTTGCTTTATTTTCTCGCTGGCTTTAGCCAACTCACGTTGCGGTTCGTGTGGGTATATAATATCATCTGCTAGTAGTCTACCTTCTTCATTCAAGCAAACCACTTTGCATCCCGAGCGAAAGCCAGGGTCGATGGCCAAAATTCTTTTGTTGCCCAAAGGTGCTGAAAGGAGCAATTGACGGAGGTTTTCAGCAAATACCTTTATGGCCTCTTCATCAGCGCGGGCTTTAGCCAACGACCGAAATTCATTTTCCATTGAAGGGGCTAAGAGTCTTTTATAAGCATCTTTAATGGCTAAGGCCAATTGCTTGCTGCTTTCTGTATTGCGTTTGATGTATTGGTATTCAATTTTTTTAATGGCGATATCTTCATCAGGCTCAATACTAAGTTTAAGGAATCCTTCCTCTTCACCTCTAAAAACTGCTAGTAAGCGATGTGAAGGGCAACGATTTAAGGGCTCATCAAAGCTGAAATAATCTTGGTATTTATTACCTTCAACTTCTTTTCCTTTGCTAACCTTGGTGTAAAGAACAGCATGTTTTTCGAATTGCAAACGAATCATACTTCTTATATTGCTATTCTCATTAATCATCTCCCCAATGATATCTCTGGCACCCTGCAAGGCCATTTCTTCAGAGTTTACCTTTTCATTTATGAATTTACTGGCTTCAAATAAAACATCTTGAGGCAATTCTTTTAATAACCATAAAGCTAGCGGTTCAAGGCCGTTTTCTCTTGCTGTGCTAGCTTTGGTTTTGCGCTTAGGTTTGTAAGGCAGATAGATATCTTCAAGGGCACTTGAATCCCAGCAATCAGTGATTAGTTGCTCTAATGAGGGTGTTAACTTTCCTTGTTCTTTTATGGTTTCAAGTATGCTTAGCTTTCTTTTTTCGAGATCACGAAATTTGCTTGTTGTATTCTTTATGTTTTCAATCTCAACTTCATCAAGACCCATGGTTGCCTCTTTTCGGTATCGCGAAATAAAAGGTACGGTTGCACCTTCATCAATAAGTTTTATAGTGGCTGAAACTTGTTTTAGGCTAATGCCTAGATGATTAGAAATAATGGAATAAAGGCTTTTGTCTTGCATATAACAAGGCAATAATAATCAAACTTTGGCTAGTGCTAAAGGCTATTTATTCATATTTGCTATAAACATAACTATAGTCGCGAATTTTTTTACAACGTTTGTTTAACCTGTAGCTTGCACTCAACAAATTATCTGCGCCATAAATAAAATAATCTGTTGAATGTCTTTTGTGAATACCGTATAACTCTTCTTTTACTAATTTTTGGTTATCATATTGATAAGCATATTTGTATCGTAAATTTCCTTTTAAATCGTAGGTTTCATAAGTCGTTATCAAACTATCTGAATTGTATTTTTGGATGTATCTTCTAATGCCTTTTTTGCCTTCATTTATTTCATTTATAACATAGTATGAGCCATCATCATTTTTGTTTTTAATGGTACAAACCTTGCTTTCTTCTTTGCTAACACTCACTTTTTCTCCAACCGGACTGCACGCATACACATATTTGTGATTTAAGATACCCTTTTTATAAATACGTTCTTCCTTTCTCGTTTTATCATCGTAATAATCAATTTCGGTATAGGAATTCCATTTTTTATGTTTTGAATAAGTATTTTCTTTTCTTTTCACTAGGCCGTTTTCATTCCATTCATACTTGCATAAGTGATAGATTTTCCCATCAATTAGCTCTAGTTCTTCTACACATTTGTTGCTCTCATTGTATTTAAAGTGCTCAGATTCTGTAGTATCATTTTTCTTTTCTGTTTGATAAATAGACATAAGCAAAGTGTCATTTTCATATATCAATGAGGTTAATGAACCTCTATTTTTTTTGTCTTTTGAATCAATCTCGTAAATACAGGATGCTGGGTTGTATTTATAGTTTATTATGAAGCTAGTTTTGCCCTTTCTATAATAGGTTTGAGTAACTTCTTTTACTTTAACATCGCTGAATTTCCTGTATTTATTTACACTTTCAGGCTTTGAGTAATAGTGTCTATTCCCGTTCTGATAGTATGTGTATGAATAATTTAACTGTGCTTTCATACCTATTGACAGAAAGCATATCAAAATGGTTAAACTGAAATTTCTACTCATAATTTTCTTGAAATTAACTTAACGAATATACTTTTCTAATTATTGTTTCAAAGTTTCTGACTCATTTGCATCCATAATGGAATTAAATACATTGAAATCGGAAATAATGGCGCTAAAGCTTCTCTTTATTTAGTATAAAGTTATCAATAATAGACATATTGTCTTAAAATTATTCATCGGAACATAACTTGATAGATTAGGGTATCAACAAAACAAACAATAAAAATTAATAATTATGACCTTAGTAAGATTAAAACCAGGACGTGAATTTTTGAGAGACTCAATGATTCCACAAAACATGATGAGAGCCATAGACGATATGTTTAACGAATCGCTTGGCAAATTTGAACGCTCAGTACATTTTTCACCTCGCACCGATGTGGTTGAAAAAGACGACCGTTTCGAACTTCACATTAACCTTCCAGGAACCAAGAAAGAAGATGTGAAAATTGAAGTAGATGCTGATGTTTTAACCATCAGTGGTGAACGTAAGTTTGTGAAAGAAGCTGATAACAAATATCATTCAGTTGAAAGTTTTTATGGTAGTTTCAGTCGCAGTTTTACCTTGCCTGAAAATGTAGACAAAGAAAAAATTGAAGCTTCGATGAATGATGGTATCTTAAAAGTAGATATTATTAAGAGCGAAGTAAAACAAACTAAAACTTCTGTCATTATTAAGTAAGAGTGTAGTTTTCATAGTGTCAGTCAAAGCCGGATATCCCAGTGATTCCGGCTTTGCTGTTTATAGCAACGCCTCAAGCGCTTTGTTTACTGCAGCTTCTATTTCATTCTCCATATTCCCATAGTCGGATTTAACAAAGCCTAAGCTCGTAATTTTTTCGTAAAGCTCAATATATCTGTTAGTGATAGAGTCAATAAATTCCTCAGGGAATACTGGTGCTGATTGACCTTCTAAACCTTGAAAATTATATTCAATCAACCATTGTCTCACAAATTCTTTTGACAATTGTCTTTGTTGTTGGTCTTTGGCTTGAATTTCTGCATAAGTATCAGCATAGAAATACCTAGATGAATCAGGGGTGTGGATTTCATCCATCAACATAATGACATTGTCTTTCTTACCAAATTCATACTTGGTATCAACTAATATTAAACCTTGTTTTTGTGCATATTCAGTTCCAAAAGCAAATAGTTTTCGAGTATAGTCTTCCATGGCTAAATAATCAGCTTCAGGAACCAAGTTTTGACTAAGAATTTCTTCTCTTGAAACATCTTCATCATGCCCTTCGCTGGCTTTTATGGTAGGCGTAATGATAGGTTCAGGGAATTTATCGCTTTCCTTCATGCCATCTGGCATAACTACACCGCAAATAAGTCTTTTGCCGCTTTTGTATTCACGCCAAGCATGGCCGCTCAAATAACCACGAATAACCATTTCAATGGCAACAGGCTCGCACATATGCCCAATAGATACATTGGGGTGTGGACTACTAATTAACCAATTCGGAACAATATGTTTACTTAGGTTTAGAAAGTGTAAAGCGGTTTGGTTTAGCACTTGACCTTTATAAGGTATGGGCTTTGGCATCACCACATCAAAGGCCGAAATTCTATCAGAAGCCACCATCACCAAAAGCTTATTATCAATATTATAAACATCGCGCACTTTACCACGATAGAATTTTTTTTGCTTTTGAAAGAAGTAATTGGTTGATATTAAAGCGTTCATAATTTCCTAAATTGATGGGCAATACTAACTAAAATGATAGAAACACATTGAACAAAGTATCTACAAAGCCATTAAAAAAGTTAGGGTATCGATTCTATCTGCATAATCGTTCCAATCAGGTCTTTGGGCTTTGCCTAAAGGTACTGAATGGTTTAGGTCTAACTTGCTCACTATACATTGAATCTCTTTCTCTTGCTCGTCTAAACTAGCTTTCAACACATCAATATCATTATAATATTCAAAATACAAGGAAGCCAATGGGGAATGAAGACCCGCATCTTCCTTCAACAAAATAAAGTTATTGTCATAAAATTTATCTTGGTTCATTAACCAAATGGCTTTGTGGTAATTATAATTGTTTACATATTTATTGTGGTTGATGAAATCAGCATATCCCATAAAGTTTTCAAACAATATATCTAAAGCCATACCCTTAGGCAAATAAAGCTTCGACACGTTTCTACAACCTAAACCAAAATGAATGAAAATATCATCAGCCAATAGTTTTACGTCATCAGGGGTTTCATCACCAGTCAACACAGCCACACTCGTTCTGTTTTGTCTCAAAATTTGCGGGTAGTTTCTAAAGTAATATTCAAAATATCGATTGCTATTATTGCTTCCCGTAGCAATCACAGCATCAAAGTGCATTTTATTGATTTGGTCTTCAACTACTTTAATTCTTTCTTCAAATTCAGAGTTGAATTTTATCAGTTCTTGAATAATCCACATGGGTAAAACTTTGTCATCACTACTTAGTTTTACCAAAGCATTGTGTCCGCTTACTAACACACAAAATAAATCATGCATTCCTACCAAAGGAATATTGCCAGCCATGATTATCGCAATGGTTTTTGGATTTGATTGATCTGTAATTGAGTATGGTTGAAGCCATTCATCCAATTTTTCTTTGGTTAGCAGAATGCTCCATGCTTCAAAAATTTTGCGTTGGCTTTCTTCGGTAAACCAATTGTTGTATAAATAGGCATCTACAATTTTGCTACTACTTTTTTCGTAAGCCTGTTTAAAAATAAGCCCTATGTGTAATAATCCCTCTATTGATTGTTGATAAGTCATGTAATTTAGAATAATTCTATTTTTTGATTTGAGCGAACAAAGCTAAACTTGCAAGTGTAAAAAAACTAAAAGAAATTATACAATTATGGCAATAATAATAACCGATGAGTGCATCAACTGTGGTGCATGCGAACCTGAGT
>CAIVPY010000024.1 GCA_903907885.1 uncultured Bacteroidota bacterium | reverse complement strand
TAGCTACTTTAATAGGAATATCTTTAATTAGTTTAGAAGAAAAACTAGGGTAACTTTTGTTTGAACTCTTTGCTGATTGTTCTATTAAATAATAATTCATCAATTTTGAATTTAAAACACTTAATAAGTACTTTAATGAATAGTTTAAATCCTTCTGTATTATAACGGCTGCAATATTTTTGACTACAGCTGGATATTCAATGAATGTTGCAAAAATTCTTGGATTAACAACTTCTCTAATTACTAACTTGGGGTTTTCAAAATATTTCTTGTCTCTTGGCTCTGCTAGCCAAGTACCATAGGAAATAAACTCATTTGATGTTTCATAATCATATCTTTTGATACCTTGTGATATGAATTTATAATTATGTTTATCAGTTTTAGTATCGCAAATAAACACGTCATTTTCAAACTCAAAGGCTGTTTGTTTTGGTTTACCTTTTCCTATTTGATATACTTTAACCCCCATAACTTGATCATAAAGATTAATAAGATTTATTGTATTTTTTGATTTAATTATGGTGTCATTATTTACAAATGATGATTCAATATTTGGAGTTTCAGTATTAAAATTATGTAAATTAAATAGCTGATTTGCCTTGTTAATTCCTTTAAATGAGCTAATGTTAATATAATTAAAATGTTTAGCGCTAGTTCCTTTATTACCAAGCAATATTATACTGGTAGGTAAGTTAACCTCTTCAAATACATCATCACCTAATTTTATATTTGTAATTTGATTAAAGTTATCACAAACGTAAATCCTTAAGTCCTTGAAGTATTCCTTTTCGAGATATGAGTCAGGCATGATATAAGAAAGAAAGCCACTGGACTTTACCAAATCACATCCTAACTGAACAAAATATTTGTAAGAATCAATATTACCAAAGCTTGTTTCTTTATATTTTATTTTAAGCCATTCTTTCGAGTTTAATTCAGCACCATAAGGCGGATTACCAATTATTACATCAAAGCCTCCTTTTTCAAACACTTGTGGAAAGGCTGCTTGCCAATTAAAAGCCTTTTCTCCGGCAATGCTTGGGTCGTCAATTAAACTATTGCCACATTTTATATTGTTGTTTAAATCATTAAGCTTTCTATTGAGTTGGGCAGTGCGCAACCATAAAGATAGTTTGGCTATTTCTACACTCTCTTCGTTTAAATCAACCCCAAATAAATTGTTTTCTAAAATGCTTTTTTCTACATCACTTAGCACCATGGCATCGCCAAATAGTTTGGCTTGAAGTTCATCTATATACTTATGCTCGCTAATTAAAAAATCCAATGCCTGGTTTAAGAAAGCACCACTACCGCAAGCAGGATCGCAAATGGTGAGTTGCAGCAGCCAGTTTCTATAATCGTTTAGTTTTAGGAGTAAAGCCTTTTTAGTATTTGCTGCACGTTTTTTGTCGCTAGTATAATCGGATTCTGTTAGTTTTAGCTCCTCTTTCTTTTCAATACATAGTTTGCCAATGGTGTTTTCTACAATGTATACAGTGCAAGCTGTTAAAGCCACTCCCGAGAAATTATACGAGGAGCAGGACGGGCAGTCGGACGGCTCTGAATACCACACGCCTGCTCAGCCTTTCAAGCGTCGGCGTCTTCCCACAAAGGGTATTTCTTCTGTTCCTGCCCAGAACGCGATTCTTTATTCGGCCCCCCCTCAAACCACAAGCGCGGTTT
>CAIVPY010000023.1 GCA_903907885.1 uncultured Bacteroidota bacterium | reverse complement strand
TTTTTCTGCAGGAACTATTGGACACAATGGCTGGCCTGGTAATGCATTTTTAGGTAAAGGTTTTGGTCCAATTGAAATACCAGGTACAACTCCTTACACAAATTCAGCTCATACTACTGTTGCTTCATGTAACGATTGCCATATGGCTAGCCCTAAAGTTATAAGTGGTATTCCTGTGGGTGGTCACACTTTTAACGTAAGCGCAAGCATTACCGACACAGCAAGAAATATTAATTATAACGGATGTAATACTGCAGCATGTCATGGTACAAGTGGAGCTCTTACTGCTTCATCTACCAAAATGAGAACAGCTATTTATAACCAAAGAGCAAAACTTGATCAATTGGCTGAATTGTTGAAATATAAAGGTTTATATTTAGTTGCTATTGATACCGCTTTTGCAACTGATTTAATTACTCGTACTAATCTTTGGTATAAATTTACTACAAAACATTTTAGTGGAAGATACAATATTGGAACTATTGCTGGTACATTTGTTGTAAATGGAACATCTGTGGCTAATCCAGTTGCTGGAGCATACAGATTCCCAACACTTACAAACGGTCAGTTTGCATGTTTACAAGCATTCACTGTAGGTATTAGAGAACAAAGTGGTGGAATTCATAATACACAATACACAAATGCCTTACTAAGTAATGCAATTGAGTATTTAACTAATAATCCTATTCAATAAGTAAGATTTAATCATAAATTAAAAGAGGCTGCAACCGAGGTTGCAGCCTCTTTTTTTGTGAAAGTATCGTGAGTATCTTTATATCAATTCGATGAAAACAAGATAAATCTTGTGTTTTATCCTTACCAATATCAGTTTTTAGAACTTTTTGCTTTGGTAAATTCGCACCGACATTGAAACATTCTGCTATTTATTTTTTAAAAATTCAAGTAGATTCACTAATCTAATATAAATTTATATTATAATTATAACTTTAAAAATTCATATATGAAAAATGTACTTAATTTGATTTATTCAACCAAAGCAACTTTATGGTTATTGCTACTCTTTGCCATATCAATGGCCACTGCCACATTTGTTGAAGATAGGTATGATACAGAAACAGCCTATCGATATATTTATGGAGCCAAATGGTTTGAAATAGTAATTGCACTACTAGCTTTAAATTTTATAGGCAACATTCATAGATATAATTTATTATCTAAGAAAAAGTTTGCTGGTTTTGTTTTTCATGCGGCATTTATTGTGATGATTTTAGGTGCTGCCATTACTCGTTATTTTGGATACGAAGGGCTAATGCACATTAGAGAAGGACAGTCTTCAAACGTAATAGTAATGCCAAATCAGGTGCTAAAGATTATGGCAATAGACCATGGAAAGGATGTGAGTTTTGATATTCCATTGAATTTAATGGATACATCATCAGACCTAAGTTTTAAAAAGTCAATAGATACTGAAAGTGGTGATTTGACCATCAGTTATAAGAAATTATTACAGAATGCAACCGAAACATTAGTTGAAAATATTGAAGGCGGAGTAGATTGTATTAAATTAAATGTTTTAGACAATGGCACTGAATCAGATGTTATTATTGCCGATAAAGAAATAGCTGGAACACATACATTTAAAATGTCTTATAACAATAGTGCTGATAATACATCTCAATTTAATTTTTTTCAGAAAGATGGTAAAATCTATTTGCAAACTTTACTTGAGTTAAAATCAGTTACTATTCCTGATATGGCTGAAAATACATTTCAACCTAATAGTACACTTGAGTTAATACCTAGCACACAATACAGCACAATTGACAACGCATATAAATTTATTTTTCAAGGCCTTCATAAAAGCGCTAAGACACAATTGGTTAGCGGAAGTCAATCTCCTAATTCATACTCAGCATTGCTAGTTGATGTGAGCTATAATAACAAATCGTATGAAGTACCCATTTTTATCAATTCACAAGGTATTGCAGAAATGCAACATGCCAAAATACCTGGCATTTCATTACTATTAGGCTATGGAGAAAAGGAAATAAGATTACCTTTCTCAATTCAACTAAATGATTTTATTTTAGATAGATATCCAGGCTCAAGCAATCCATCATCTTATGCAAGTGAAGTAACTGTTAATGATGCTAGAGTATCCACCCCACAAAATTTCAAAATTTATATGAATCATATACTTGATCATGATGGTTTTAGGTTCTTCCAATCATCTTACGATAGAGACGAGAAAGGTACCGTTTTATCGGTTAACCACGATTTTTGGGGTACATGGATTACCTACCTTGGATACTTTTTATTAGCTGTTGGTTTTATTCTTACATTGTTTAATAAAAATTCAAGGTTTCAGATTTTAAGTAGAAGTATTCGTGAAATAAGGAAAATGAGAATGAATGGAATGCTATCTTTATTGTTTATCATTGGAATAAGTAGTGTTGCCAACTCGCAAGAAGCTACAGTACTAAAGCCAGTAAGTAAGCAACATGCAGAAAGATTGGGTCAACTAATAGCACAAACAATTGATGGTCGCTCCGAGCCAGTTCATACTTTGGCTTATGATGTGATGCATAAGATTTCGAGAAAAGATAATTTTGAATTTGCAGAAAAAGGCGAAATGGATGCCATGCAAGTATTTATTGATATGATTCTGAATTCGCAATATTGGAAGAGTCAAAAAATAATATACGTTCGTGAAAAGGCAGTTGCAGATGCTATTGGCATTGATGGTAAATATGCATCATACCTGGATCTGGTTGACAACACAGGTGCTCCTAAATTAAAACAACAAGCAGATGATGCTTTTAGAAAAAAACCTCAAGATCAAAATCCATTTGATAAAGAAGTTTTAAAAGTTAGCGAACGCTTAGAGATATTTATAATGTTATCTCAAGGCTCATTATTGAAAATTTTTCCAGAACCAGTTGCTGATAGTAAAGTTTGGATTAGTTGGGATGATCCTAAAGCACAAATAGCAATACAAGATAATAACAATTTGATAGGTGAACTTCAGATACCTCAACTTAATTATAATAATTTTATGGGTTCATATTTAAATGCTGTGTATACTGCAACAAGCTCAGGAGATTATACGCGAGCCGATAAAATTGTTGGGTATATTGAGGATATTCAGCGACACAGCGCAGTAGCAGATTTAATCCCTTCTAAAAAACAAGTTGAGTTCGAAATTTTATATAACAAAGCCAATATATTTGTAATGCTAAGAAATATGTATGGTGTGTTGGCTATAGTATTGTTAATACTCGCTTACGTTGATAATTTCATAGAGAAGAAAAACAAAATAATTACACTTTTGCTCAATGGATTTTTGGTCTTACTAGGTGCTGCTTTTGTGTATCACACCTTTGGCATGATACTTCGTTGGTATTTGTCGGGTCACGCTCCTTGGAGCAATGGCTATGAAGCCTTGTTGTTAGTAGGATGGGCCGGTATATTAGCAGGATTTAGTTTTATTAAATATTCAAAAATACCTTTAGCCGCTACTGCATTATTGGCATTTTTCACATTAATGACTGCTAGCCATAGTAGCTACGACCCACAAATAACTAATTTGCAACCTGTATTAAAATCATATTGGTTAGTAATACATGTGGCGACACTCACAATCAGTTATGGATTTCTTGGTTTAGCTTTTATACTTGGTATATTCACTCTATCGTTGTATATATTTAAAAATAAAAATAATTCTACCAGATTTGGCTTGCTTATAAAAGAATTAACTAATATTAATGAAATGAATGTTACCATTGGACTAATTTTAGCCACTATAGGAACATTCTTAGGTGGAATATGGGCTAATGAGTCATGGGGTAGATATTGGGGTTGGGATGCAAAAGAAACTTGGGCTCTTATCATAACAATGGTTTATTCGATTGTAGTACATTTAAGGCTTGTTCATAAACTACGTGGAGACTTTTTGTTTTCCGTAGGAACAGTTTTGGGTTTTAGTAGTGTGTTAATGACATTTATTGGGGTAAACTATTACTTATCTAAAGGAATGCATAGCTATGGTAGTGGAGAAACACCTATGTTTCCAATTTGGGCTTGGTTATTAATTTTTGCAGTATTTGCACTCATTATTGCTGCGGGAATGAAAGAAAAATCAATACAAAAGAATGATGACAATAATTTGGATGTTGAATAATCTTTTTTTATTACAATTTATTACAAAAAAAACAATAAGAAAAATATGAGAAAATTACTTTTAATTATAGGAATGATAGTTACTATTTTTAGCTGTCAACAAAGCAACAAAGCTGCTAATGTATCAAATGATCCAAATGTACATAAAGGAATTGCTTTAGAAAAAATCAATACAAGTCAATACACTTATCTTTTGGTTGACGAAAATGGTGTTCAAAATTGGTTAGCATTTCCATTGGCCGAAGTTAAAATAGGTGAAACCTATTATTATGTTAATGAAATGCTGATGAGCAACTTTGTGAGTAAAGAGTTAGGAAAAACGTTTGATAAAGTATATTTCATTCAAGGTGTATATACAGAGCCTCCGACAAAAGTAGCAAACGCAAATTCTGGAACTGCAAATCCAGTACCAGCCATACAAAGCAATCCTCAACCAATGCCGCAGGGTGCAACTGAAGCACCAATACAAGCTAATACTAGTATGCACAAAGTAGTTGCTTTAGAGAAAATTAACACCAGAAAATATACCTACTTGCGAGTAAACGAAAGTGGACTAGAGAATTGGATTGCCTTTCCATTATCAGATGTTAAAATAGGGGAGACATACTATTATACCAACGAAATGCTAATGAGTAATTTCGAAAGCAAAGAGTTAAAAAGAACTTTTGAAAAAGTGTATTTTGTCCCTGGTGTTACAATTAACCCTACATCGCAGCCAGCGGTAGCAAGTAATGTGGATGCACAATCAAAAGCTGCACCACATCAAGGAAATTCAAAAGTAACCTCTGGAAAAATTGATACCAAAGTTGAACCTGCCAAAAATGGTTTGACAATAGCTAACCTAATATCAAAAAAAGAATCATACGCTGGTAAAAAGGTTTTAGTGAAAGGTAAAGTTACCAAATTTAGTGCTGAAATTATGGGTAGAAATTGGATTCATATTCAAGATGGAACCGAACACAACGGAAACTTTGATTTGACAATAACTTCACAAAGCACTGTAAATATTGGTGACATCGTAACTTTCGAGGGCATCATCACCTTAAACAAAGATTTTGGAGCAGGTTATAAGTATGATATGATAATGGAAGACGCATCAATAAAGTAACCTCAAAATGATTGAAGCATTAAACAAGTAAGGTGAAAATCCTACTTGTTTAACTTAATTCAAACCCACTACATGCTTTGATTGCCACAGAAACAAACTAGCAATACTTCCATAGGGTTTCCATTTTTGTGCAATGAAAAAACAATCTTGTTTCAGTTGTTTGCCTTTGCTTTGTAAGCCATATAGTTTAATCATTTGATTACGTACCACTAAGTCATCATAAGGGAAAACATCCAAACGCTTCAAGCTAAAAATGAGCATCATTTCTACTGTCCATTGCCCCACACCTTTTATGCTCGTCAGTTGTCCAATCAATTCTTCATTGCTAAGGCTTGAAATATGCTCGTAACTCATGTCGTGTGCGAGGGCATAATCCGCAAGGGCTTTTATATAGGCACTTTTTTGCCCTGAAAGGCCTACACTTCTAATACTTTCTATATTAAGTTTAAGAACCTCTTCGGGATTAGGATATGTGTTGTTAAACAAGGCTTCAAACCTATTGTATATAGTTGTTGCAGCTTTACTTGATAATTGCTGCGACACAATGCTTTTAACTAAAATCAAGTAAACATCTTTTTGTTCCTCAATGCTATTAAATCGTAGTTCAACCTCTTTTTTACAAGCCTTGATAATAAGTTTAAGAACAGAGTCTTTTTGCAGGTGTTTTATAGATTTGGCAAACATGATTTATTTCATTTTAAATGCTTTTTACTTCACATTTCGCATTATGTAAAGGGGCTATCTTTTTCCTTGGCTACAGTTTTGTAAACCAATATGTCAACCAAATTAGGAAAGAATTTGTTCAGCCATTGTGTAAGTTTTCCTTGTGTGGTTAGCACCAAGTTGTTTTGCCTTTTTATAAGCATTTTTACCATATAGTCTGCCACCGTTTCGGCTGGCATCAATTTGCTTTCGTCAAAAGGGCTTTCGGCTTGCAGCTGTGCATCTTTGTTTAGAGCTGCACTGCGAATATTGCTAGCTGTGTAGCCTGGACAAATAACACCCACATGCAATCCGGTTTTTAGGTTTTCAATTCTCAAGGCTTCCATAAAACCATTCATGGCAAACTTGCTGGCACTATAGCCAGTTCGCCCTGGTAATCCTTTAATGCCTGCTATCGAACTAACTCCCAAAACACTGCCTTTTTCTTCTAAAAGATAAGGCATGGCATATTTGCTGCAATACACTGATCCCCAAAAATTAATATCCATTACTTGTTTTAAAACAGATAAATCTAAGTCAGCAAAAAGTGCACGCATACTAATTCCTGCATTGTTTATCAGAATATGAATAGTTTGAAATTGTTCAATAGTTTCGGCAATTAGATTTTCGCAATCAGACTCTATACTCACATCACATTTTACAAAAATAGTTTCAGCATGTAATGCTAAACAGTTTTGTTTTACTTCTTTAAGTTTGTTAATGTTTCGTGCAGCCAAAACAATTCTACACCCTTGCCTAGCAAAAGCATAAGCACAAGCTTCACCAATACCTGATGAGGCTCCTGTGATAACAACTACTTTGTTTTGTAAATGCAAAATTTGAATATATGAATTTTGAATTAACTTTAATATTCAAAATTTAAAAATAAAACTTTAAAACTATTTCTTCCAAATTATCGGAGTTCCTTCAGCGGCAACTTCTGGAAAATCAGGTTCTATCCCATCTAATGCCTCTTCAATTGCATCTTCAAGATAGGCTGCGGTAACCATGTTTTCGTTTTCCCAAGCGTCATCAATAGCTCCTTTATATACT
>CAIVPY010000022.1 GCA_903907885.1 uncultured Bacteroidota bacterium | reverse complement strand
GAGCAACCGAAGCATTAAGCGCTTAAATAATGTAATAAAAAAAACAGGTGCTTTATATAAAAGTGGTAGTAGCATCACTTTGCCTGTGGTTGGTGTTACACCAAGCAATCAATATATGTTAGCTGAGCTACGCTAAACACCGACCATAGGCAAACTATCGTGATGCTACTAAAGGTTGATAAATGAAAAAGAGTCTTTTTTACTCATCTATCAAATCATCAAAAACCAAGCAAATAGGTATTTCCTAAATCTCAATTAAAATTCTTTACTTCGCGGCATGCAAAAGATACTAAACTACATCAACGGTGAATTAGTAGAGCCTAGCTCAAAACAATATATTGACAATATTAACCCAGCCACGGGTGCAGCCTATTCTCTTTGTCCTGATAGTGACGAAAGAGATGTAGAATTGGCCTACCAAGCGGCTGAAGCTGCTTTTGAAAAATGGAGCAATATGCCCTCAGATAACAGAAGCAAAATCCTATTAAAACTAGCTTCATTAATCGAACGCGATAACGACAAACTTGCCAAAGCAGAAAGCATTGACCAAGGCAAACCTTTTTGGTTGGCACAAAAAGGTGAAATACCTCGCGCCCAACAAAACATTCATTTTTTTGCAACCGCCATTGAGCATTATGCAAGCGAAACCCACTCCATGGGAGGCCATGCATTAAATTATACTTTGCGCACACCCATTGGTGTTGTGGGCTGCATCAGTCCTTGGAATTTGCCTCTATACCTTTTCACTTGGAAAATAGCACCTGCCTTGGCTACAGGCAACTGTGTGGTGGCTAAGCCAAGTGAGATAACGCCCATGACGGCCTTTATGCTTTCTGAATTGTGTATCGAAGCAGGATTACCCAAAGGGGTTTTAAACATTGTGCATGGTCTAGGACCTAAGGTGGGATCGGCCTTGGTTTCTCACGAAAAAATAACAGCCATATCCTTTACAGGTGGCACCAAAACAGGCGCTGAAATTGCTAGGGTGGCAGCACCCATGTTTAAAAAACTATCTTTAGAATTAGGAGGCAAAAACCCAAATATCATTTTTGCTGATTGCGATTTTGATAAGGCTGTAAAAGAATCGGTAAGGTCATCGTTTACCAACCAAGGCGAAATATGCTTGTGCGGTTCAAGGATTTTTATCGAACGCTCTATTTACGATAAATTCAAAGCGGCTTTTGTTGAAGAAAGTAAGAAAATGAAAGTAGGAAACCCTTTGGCTGACGAAACCAAAGTGGGCGCCATTGCTAGCAAAATGCACTTTGAAAAAGTGTTGAGCTATATTGATTTGGCAAAACAAGAAGGAGGCAACATTGTACTTGGTGGCACAGCAGTGAAGCTAGATGGCGAAAATGCCAATGGATATTTTATTGCTCCTACCATAATAGAAAACCTTGCCTATAACTGCAGAACCAATCAAGAGGAAATATTTGGACCCGTTGTAACCCTTACTCCCTTTGATAGCGAAGAAGAAGTATTGATGATGGCAAACAGCACGGTGTATGGATTGGCATGTACCATCTGGACCGAAAACCTAAACAAGGCACACAGGGTAGCTGCCAAAGTAAAAAGTGGTATCGTTTGGATTAACTGTTGGTTGCTTCGCGACTTACGCACCCCATTTGGAGGGATGAAACAAAGTGGCGTTGGCAGAGAAGGTGGTTGGGAAGCTATTCGTTTTTTTACCGAAGCCAAGAATGTTTGTATAAAAATGTAGTTGATAGTATTTCTGAATTGATAAATAAATCTCCATTACTAGATAAATCAACCTTAGTGAAAAACAAGGTCATTATTGTCTGTCAACGGTGTAATTCAGTTCTGTTACCCCACAATTAAAATGTCGAGTTGTCAATAGGTTGAGTTTTATTTTGTCTTTGATATCTACAAATAAAGGAACTCCTTGCCCAAGAATAATAGGATTAACAAATAGCCAAAATCCGTCTATTAAATTTAGTTGAATAAGTGAATGTGTTGCAGTTGGACTCGCAAATAGTAAGATTTCATTTCCAGGTTGTTACAAGATAATGGAATAGTGTTACATCTTTTAAGTAGATCTTTTTAACCCATCCTTTTAAATCCAATATCATACATTCTATTGTTTAACACTTTACCAACCTAAATAGCGATGCTTCGGTTGATTTTAATGATTATCCAATAATTGATATTAATAGTAGTAACGGGGTGTTAGCGATTACCCCTTAAAACAAAAAGCGACTCTTTCGAGTCGCTTTTTGTTTTTTAATAATTTAATAATAGTTTGGTAATTCGTGGCGAGGAACGAAGCCATCTGTTTTTTGGTAGATTGCTTAACTGCGTTCGCAATGACGTTCAATTATGAAAGAAGTCTTATCAAATTAGTAGCTGATTTTACCCTTGCAGGCGTTCAGCCTGCAACACTTCTTCATTTATTTCTTTTTGTTACCATTCATACTATCCACATCAAAACCACGCTTCTTGGCCATATCTTCCAATTTGGCTTGAAACTTAGATTTGGTAACAGGTTTCTTTTTGTTTTCCTGCATCTGGGCATGTAGGGCTTTATCATCAACAAACTGACGAATTAATAGCTGCTGACCAATGGTGGCAAGGTTTGAAAGGAAATAGTAGTATGTTAAACCTGCGGCATAATTGTTAAAGAAACCTAAGAAAACCACTGGCATAATGTAGCTAATCCATTTCATTTGCTCATTCACACTGGTTACTTGATTGTTGAAGTAAGTATAAACCAAAGTTGAAATAGTCATTAATATCGTAAACAAACTCACATGGTCGCCATAAAAAGGAATTTTGAAACCAAACTCTAATATTGAGTCATAGCTCGATAAATCGGTAGCCCATAAAAAGCTTTGCTGCCTTAGCTCAAAAGCCGATGGGAAAAACTGAAACATAGCAAACAAAATAGGTAGCTGAAGCAACATAGGCACACAACCACCCAATGGATTTACCCCTGCTTTTCGGTAAAGCTTCATGTTCTCTTGTTGAATGCGGGTCATGTCACTACCATATTTCTCTTTTATCTCATCTATCTCAGGTTTTAAAATGCGCATTTTTGCACCCGATAAATAACTTTTATAAACCAATGGGAAAAGAACAGTTTTAACAATAATGGTTAGTAACAGAATTATTAAACCAAAACTACTAAAAAACTGACTTAAAAAGTGAAACACATTTACTACCACATATTTATTAACCCAACCGAAAATGCCCCAACCCATGGTAACAATTTTTTGTAACTCAATGTTATAGTTTGATAATGTTTTATAATGATTTGGGCCAAAATAAAATTGCATATCAAAACTCTCGTTTCCGCCATGGTTGTATGGCAATGTAATAGCAGCAGATAGTTTCTTAACATACTTTTTTGTTTCATCTTTTTTGCTTTCAACCACTGCACTTTCAAAGTGTTTAGGGGCAATAAGCGTAGAGTTGAAATATTGCTGCTTGAAACAAATCCAGCTAACAGGTGTTTTTAAGTCTTCTTTACCCTCGCTGGTTTCGCTAATTTTAGACGGCTCGTCATCAGCATATCTGTAATACACAGTAGCCACTCTTTCTTCAGCTTCGTGTGTTTTCTCTTGTTGCAATAATTTGCTGTTCCAATTCAAGTCGATATAATTGGTATTAGGAGCAATCACTTGCTGCATACCAACTAAATTTAGCTTGTAATCAACCAAACCTGTTTCATCGTTTAGGGTATAGCGTTGCTCG
>CAIVPY010000021.1 GCA_903907885.1 uncultured Bacteroidota bacterium | reverse complement strand
CATTGATACATCCGTAGTAGTTGGAAGTGCATTGTTAATTCCTAATTTTATCACTCCACTTACTGCAGCATTGAAAAATGTTGCTCCTCTATAGGTATTTACAGCGTTTAATTTTACTACACCCGCTCCACCTGAAGAACCTGCTGAAAATTGTAAATCACTATTTCCAGAAATAGGTGCGTTAACTGTTAAATCAAATCCATTAGTAGCACCTAATAAAGTTTTTATGCTTCCGGTATTATTATAAATGGTAGCATTACTTGATAATACACCACCAGTAACCACACTTACAAAACCTGCTGCTGCTAAGTTTCCAGGAGAACCTGTTAGTGCCGAAATTGTAATAGGTACATCAATGATAGCGTTAGTTGTATTTAAGTTTATTCTTTGTGCCAATGCTGTAGAAGAGGTAGCTGAAAGAACGGTTAATCCTGCAGAGCCTGTTCCTGAAACATTACCAATATTCATTGTTCCGTTAGATTGAAACGCAGCTGGAAATGGTTTTACGTTGGCTGCTAAGTTTAGATTAACATTATTTGCCAAAACGATAGGCCCTGTTAACGTCTGTGTTGAATTACATGACAAGGTATAACCAGTAGTATAAAAATTGGCTGAACTAACAGTTCTTGTTGCATCTAAAGTTACTGTATCTGCTGTACCAGCAAACACCGCTCTGTTTCCATCAACCCAACTTGCTTGCGCACCTATTGAAGTTGGTTGTCTCCACGCGTTTGTTGCTCCCCAAGCTCCTAAACCGCCTGCCGCTGGACTTGCGGCAATATTACCGCCATTCCAGAAATAGCCTGTAACATCAGGAGTTCCATTTAGCTCAACCCCTGCACTCCAATTAGAACCTATACGTGTAAAAATTTTAAAGTAATAAGTGGTTAAGTTTGTTAAATTAGTAATGGTAGTTGAAGTGCCTGTGCCTTTATATACCACAGCACCTGTAGCGTCAAAAATATCGTTAATAGGATCGGTAAACGATTGGCTATTTACATTATAACTCGCTCCAGAAGGTGAAGCGATAATACTCGAACTCGGTTTAACAACCAACATCACTTCATCATAGCAACCTGTTGGCAATGTCCAAGAAACAGTAGCTTGGGTATTACCTGCTGTTACAATGTATGCAGTAGCATCATTTGGTGTTACTGAAGTAACAATCACTGCACTGGTATTATAACCCGAACCTGAAACGCTTCCTGATGCAAAAGTCAAATCTGAATTTGAAAGGGCATCCACTTGAATAATATTTAGAGAAGCCGTACAAGGCAAATCTGTGGTTAGAAATATATAATTGGTGCCAATTGCAAAAGATTGCGTTAAGCCTGTGAAGGTTTTAACCCCTGCCGCCAAACCAGTTGATTTAGTTGCTAAAAGAATTGGTGTACCAGTGGTAAATGAAGAATTAGTATGATACCAAATTTTAAAATTACTTACATCTGAAGTGGTGTAATTTCCTGACAATGAAAACTGAATAGAATTTAATACGGCAGCAATGTTTGAAACTGAAATATCTACACGATACAAAACAACATTTGATGTGCCTTGTGTTGGACTTGTTAAAGGTGCAGTGGCATTGGCTAATAAAATTGAAGGAGTTAATGAAGCAATAGTTTGCATGTTACTGGCAGCTATTGGGTCTGTTCCAACTTTTGTAGGTGTTCCTCCAATTGTAATATTTGAAAATGCAACACTATTAATACCTATCGTATTACCTATGGTTGCTCCAGAAGCTACATCGGCTGTGATTATTAAATATTTAGTACTTCCTATGGGTAATGATTGGGTTAATCCCGAAACAGAGATTGTTCCACCCGAAGCTACTACAGCTTGGCTTGCACCTAATTGTGTGGCACCTGCTAAATTATTTGCACTATTTATCCAAAACTTAAATCCATTTGTTTGAATATCTGAGCTTATATATGAACCAGCAGTTGTAACTGAAACACCAGTTAATGTTCCGTTACCAACTGAATCCACCATTTGGATTCCAGCTATGATATTGTTGGTTGAATTTGTATTTACATTACCAGCAGCAGGGTGTGCGTCTGTAAAACCAACTGTAGAGTTATTGATTGCACTAACTGTTACATTATCTATTGAAATTTTAGGACGTGAACCTGTAGTTCCTCCTGTTCCATTATGATAATAGAATCTCAGTCTGCAAGTTGAAGTGTTGTTAAAAGCAGAAGGTAATTTAATTCTAATGTTGGCCGAAGACGAAACATTATTGGTGGCAACGAATGGAAGATTTGTAGCCGTTAATTGTGTAAATGTTGTACCGTTTGTTGACCAATAAACCCTTAATGAGCCAACTCTATTACCAGAGCCATTAATTACAGATGCAGCATCAAAAAACAAACTATCTGCATTGGTATTTGAGTAATCCATTAAAAAATCTATTGCAGCAGAGGTTGTATTATCAGTGGTGCCTGTAGAAAGTAGAACAATTGTAGCTGGTACATTTCCTGTTGCACTTCCTCTTTGCACACCACCATTGGAACCAGTAACAAAATTAGTTGTTGGGGCTGAAGTAGCGGTTGCATTAGGGATGGTACCCGTTCCTGTACCTACACTTCCCCATCTTGTAGCTCCTGTACCAGAAAGATATGATGTACCTGCAGAGGCTGAATTTGCCCAATTGGCAATGTCAGCAAAATTTTCGGTATAGGTTAAGCCCGATTGAGATACCATAGGTACAGGGGTTTGTGAAAACCCTATGGCTGGCAGTAGAATTAAAGCTACAAAGTATAGTGCAGCTCTTAACGATTTTAGTCTGTGTTTTAACATGTTATTTTTTTGTTGGATTTTGGGTCAAATGTATGCTAATAATGTCTTTAAACGCACCTGATAAGGTTATCAATTATTGAACTTAATGTTAACAAAACATTAAGTGAGAATGTTTGCAAAATGTTGATTATCTTTCTTGACACAATTCGATAAGCACACCGTTGCTGCTTTTGGGATGTAGAAAAACAACTACCTTATTGTCGGCTCCTTGCTTTGGGGTTTCGTTGATAAACACAAATCCTTCAGCCTTTAATCTATTAATTTCGGCATAAATATCACTAACAGCAAATGCAATATGGTGAATGCCTTCTCCTTTTTTTTCGATAAATGTAGCAATGGCACTACTAGGGTGAGTAGCTTCTAACAGTTCAATTTTACTTTCCCCTGTTTGATAAAAAACAGTTTTCACATGCTCACTTTCAACCGATTCTTCCTTATAGGGCTCTTGATTTATAAGTGCACTAAAAAGTTTTTGACTTGCTGCCAAATCCTTTACTGCTATGCCCAAGTGTTCAATTTTTTCAAACATAATACATACAAATAAGCGGTAAAATTATGTGTTCTGAATCAAATTTTCTATTTGTTTTTTATTAAGTACGATACAAATATCTTCAAAAACGATTGCTTAGTTTAACCACTACAAACAAGCATTTCCAAGAATTTATTTACCAAAACAGTAAACCTAATTTATTTTAATTTAGGGTCATCTATGAATTTAACAAGTGTATAAATTTTTATTTACTTTACCTTTCGCCCAAAATTATCACATTGACAAATCATAACTCAACACCTTTTAACATTGTTGCCAAAACCCAACAAGGCCTCGAACCCGTTTTAGCCGAAGAGCTAACCAAACTGGGCGCAACAAATATTGAACTCCACAAGCGTGCCGTAAGTTTTTATGGAGATAATAATGTTTTATACAAAGCAAATTTATATGCCCGAACTGCACTCCGAGTATTAGTGCCCATCAAAAAGTTCACCGCTGACAATGAGCAGCAATTGTATGATGAGGTGAAAAAAATAAACTGGGACGAGTTTATGGATGCTAGCGATACCCTATCAGTGGAAGCAAGCTCCAATTCCGATTTTTTCAATCATACCAAATACATTGCCTTAAAAACAAAAGATGCCATAGTTGACCAATTCAGAGATAAATATGGTGTTAGACCTAATGTGGATTTAGAGCAACCAACCCTAAAATTAAACCTACATATTTTCCAAAACGAGTGCACCCTTTCGTTGGATAGTTCAGGTGAATCTCTTCACAGACGTGGCTACAGAGCCGATGCCAACATTGCACCACTGAACGAAGTTACAGCAGCAGCATTAATCATACTTTCAGGGTGGAATGGCGAAGGAAATTTTATTGATGGCATGTGTGGTAGTGGCACTATTTTGATTGAAGCAGCTATGTTTGCCAAAAATATTCCTGCCAACATGAGTAGAAAATGGTTTGGATTCATGGGTTGGAAAAATTATGATGCAAAACTTTGGGCTCAAATCAAACAAGAAGCCGAAGAAAATATTAGACCTAGCAAAGCCACTTTTGTAGGAAACGATTCGGTATTTAAAGTGATTGAAATTGCTAGAGGCAACGTAATAAAAGCAGGTTTGCAAAATGAAATTAAACTGAGCAACATGCGTTTTGAAGAACAAAAAGCCCCTGAAGGGGGTGGCATTATAATCATGAATCCACCCTATGGCGAACGCATAGAAATGGATGATGTTAATGGTTTTTATCGTATGATTGGCGACACTTTAAAGAAAAACTTTACGGGTTATGATGCTTGGATAATTTCATCAAACAAAACAGCCTTGAAACACATGCACCTAAACGCATCTAAAAAAATGGTGGTTTGGAATGGACAGTTGGAATGTAAGTTTCACAAATACCAAATGTACAAGGGATCAATCAGAGCAGATAAAGTTACCAATAATCCGCACTTCGAAACAGCTCAACCGCAATAAGAAAGCTGTAAAAAAAAATGTTATATGCCACTAAAACAGCTAGTTATTGATGATTTTTGCCCATATATTATTCATCCGCAGCAACAAATCATCCATTCGAACCCCGAAACGGCAAAACCGCACCCAGAAACCATTTATCCTGAGCATGTCGAAGTACAACCGCACCGGGAAATCATTTATCCTGAGCCAGTCGAAGGACAACCGCACCCAGAAACCACTCAACCGCAAACTTAGTTTAATTAGAATTTTTGCTGCCAACCTATCCTTATTTGGTCGTATGTATCAGTTTTTGATCTATCTAATCTATACCAATATTGAACCCTCAACATTGAACTGAAACCATCTAATAAAAAATTGTATCCACCAGATAAGGTTTGCATAGTTGAGTTTGGAATTAAATCATTAGGTATAAAATCATCATATCTAGCGGTAAATGCTGATTTTAATGTTCTATCGTAATAAGACAATTGAACAATGCTACCAATAGCATTAAATGAGGTTTTAGTTAATCCTTGCAGCAATGTCTTATCCGTTGGATTCACATTAATATTGTGTGCTTCAAACAAGAATGAAAATCCTTGATAGTTAGCCGCCAAATCCATCCCTAACATTGTTTTTGCCCCACCAATTATTTTCAAACCATATGGGTCTTTATTGATAGTTTGCAAGGTATTTTGTCTTTCCACATATCTTCCATTTAAACCAAGAGACACTTTAGGAATATCAGTATGATTCAAATCCAAAGTTTCATTGTATTTAAATTTACTTGGGTATGATAATTCAACCCTTCCAACATATTCTAATTTACCACTTGCATCATTATCTCCACCTGTAACGTCCGTCATAATACCCTCACCTTGACCAGTAAAAGCACCTAACATTACGTTAATCCGCTGTTTCCAATAATCTTTAGCCAATACAACTCCTAAATCACGTCTTGAGAAAACCTGTCCTCTAGCCACTTCTCCTCTTTGCCACATTGTTTGATGTTCAAAACCCACAAGAGAACTTCTAGAGTATGGTATTTTCTGGTACCCCAATGTAATATTTGTAAATTTTAATTTCTTAATAGTGAAATTTGCATCCAAAAGTGCAGGAAATTCCCCATCACCACTAAAACCTAAACGTGCCATATCTAATTGCAGTTTATATTCATAATCATTTGACACCCTGCCCTCAAGTTTAAATCTAGCAGTAGCCAATTTAAAAACATCAGCCTTTTTGTCTGGGTGATTTATTAAATAAAATCTTTCGTTATAATTCACATTCAATAAACCTGAAAGTTCTAAGTTATTATTACCTGCATTAAATGAATATTGTGCAAAAGCAGAGTTACCCAATAAGATTAATATGTAAAGTATTTTTTTCATCATTTATTATTTTACAACCAAAGCATATTTCTTTAAGTATTGCTCATCATCACTAACAATTAGTATTCGTCCGTCTTCTGTAATTGCTATCCCTTCAGGATTAATATCAGACAACTTTATTTCACTCTCAAGCGAATAATCATTAGGATTTAATACCAATATTTTTCTTTCTTCATCACACAACACAAACAAGTGTCCCTTATGAAAGGTAATAGACGAAACATCAGTCGAAAATGTATAAGGATACTGTTTTAACTCTTTAAAAGCTGTATCATATTCAAAAATTATACAAGGATGTTTCTCGGTAATTAACACAAAACAGTTCTTATTTTTATTGAATGTTATACTCTCAAATCCGCTGTTCCTACCACCATAATAAGTTAACTGATAAGAAGTAATTCGCTCAAGATTGTAATCGAATACATATATAATCCTGCTTCTTTCATCACTCACATATATTTTGCTTTCATCTGCAAAAACACCCTCAAAATCAAAACCTTTAAAAGTTGATTCTTTCAATACAACACCATTCGTATCTGTCAAATATAATAAGCCATTATCACTTACAATGGCGTATTTATTTACATTTGGTAAAATACAAATATCAGATGGTTCTTTAATGGTAAGATCGGCCTTATATAATAAGGCTAGCTTTTTAGGTTTAGGTTTACATTGAGCAAAAAAAGGAACAACTGTTAAAAAGAAAGTAACAACAATGAATCGAAAATAATAATAATACATTATTAATTGTTACTTGTGCCTAAAGTAACTTTATCAAGTAATTGAATTACTCCAGCACCATCAGGTTTTCTACCGTTACTTTGCGTTTTGGGTTGATCGCTTGGATAATTGTATGTGGTAGTATTAATTGGAATGATTGACGATGTGCTATTTTCCTTATAATACACTCCAAAATCACCAGAAGTTTTAGATATACTATAACTAGGAACAACTAGCTGGGTATAACTTGCTGATGTATTTGTGGGCGTTTGCTTTTCAAACCAAATTACTAAAAATCCTTTAGGTTTAACATATAAAGTTGTGTCTAAGACAAATTTTTGCTGATTAAATAAACTATCTGTAAAAAACCATTTCCCTTTTTCTAATGTTAAAACGGTATCTTTAGGGTTATAAAGTTCAACCCACTTTGTTGTATCACCATATATAGAGAAATCATCTGGTTTACGACATTTTATCTCATTTATAATTAAAGAATTTTCACCAATCTTATTATTTGAAGGGATAGTAGGATTTACATTAGTGGAGCTGTCACTCTTAGCGCAACTAATAATAGTAAATACCAATGCAAAAAATGTTAAATTAAGTAAAAAATTGTATTTCATACCGCAAGTTTAGATTGACAATATTAAGAAATTGTTAATCAATTAGGCAGTTATGAATATATAATTAAACTTTAATTCTTTAATTAGAATAGAAAGAGAATACACCTCTACCACCATTAGGGAAAATACCATCAATTACAATTTGACCTCTTACTTTTTCTAAGTCTTTGATTAATTCATCAGGTTTTTCGTACTCTTTTTTATTTAAACTAATGATGATAAAACCATCACTCAGTCCCATACCAGCCATCCTGCCTTGACGGAGGTTGCTTATACGAATACCATTTTTGATGCCCAATTTATCCTTTTCTATTTTAGGAACGGCTTGAAAATCGGCACCTAAAACATCACTACTCACTGTACCTTTACGCATGATGGCAGTTGTGCCCTCACGATTTAAAAGACTCACTGCAAATTCCATTTCTTTGCCACTACGAACAATTGTCAACTTAGCTTTTTCACCTGGACGTAAATATTCGATATGTTCGTCAAAAATTGATTTACTGTCTATATCTCTTCCATTTACTTTAATAATGATGTCGCCTGCTCTTACCCCTGCATTATCAGCTGGTCCTTCTGCCAATATAGACGAAACATAAACACCTAGATTGTTATTAATGTTTAATTTCTTGGCTAATTCCGCATCTATATCTTTCACGTCCATACCCGTAAAACCACGTTGAACTTCTTTAAATTCAATTAAATCTTTAACAATCTTGGCCACTATATTTACAGGAATGGCAAATCCATATCCGTTGTAACTTCCAGTGTTTGATGCGATAGCTGTGTTTATACCAATAAGTTTTCCATTTAAATCCACCAAAGCACCACCACTATTTCCGGGGTTAATAGCAGCATCGGTTTGGATAAATGATTCTATGGGAAATTGGTTATTTACGATATTGATATTTCTTCCTTTGGCACTTACTATTCCAGCAGTAACGGTTGATGTTAAATTAAATGGATTACCAACTGCAATCACCCATTCACCTATTTCCACATTGTCTGAATTTCCTAGCGTTAAGTGCGGTAAATTATCCCCTTCAATCTTCAATAGAGCTAAATCTGTTGATGGGTCTGTACCAATTATTTTTGCTTTGTATGATTGCTTTTGGTTATTGGTAATCACTTCAATCACATCTGCATCTTTTACTACATGATTGTTTGTAACAATATACCCATCATCTGTTAGAATCACACCACTTCCACTGCTTGCCACAGGTCCTCTTCTGCCAAAAAAATCCATATTGTTCCAAAAATCAAAAAATGGGTCAACGTAGTTTCTTTGATTACTCAAAGTTTTAATAAATACTACTGCGGGTGTTGCATCTTTGGAGGCTTT
>CAIVPY010000020.1 GCA_903907885.1 uncultured Bacteroidota bacterium | reverse complement strand
TAATTATTTTGAAATGTATATCAATGGAACACCAGTTGGTAAAGACAAAGTTCCTTTTACACAATTCAATTCTAGCATTGTTCGATTCAAAGTAAAACGCCCTTTTACCATTGCTACGCACCTTATTGATTGGGAAGAGAATTTAGGATTAGGTTCAGAATTAAATGGTGGTTTTGCCTATCATCCTGGCGATGGCGGAATGGTGGCTGTATTTAAAGATGCTAGCAATAATATCATTGCTAAAACTGGAAATGATTGGAAAGTACAAACTTTTTATACAGCTCCAATTACCGATTTATCTTGCCCAACCGAAAGTGGCAGCAGCCGACTCTCAACAAATTGTAGTACCACTAATTCAAACGATGGAAGTAAATATTATGCCTTACATTGGACCAAACCAACAAACTGGCAAGCAACAACATTCGATGATTCATCTTGGCCGAATGCGAATACTTATGCTAACGCAACGGTTGGTGTTGATAACAAACCTGCTTACACCAATTTTGTAAATATTTTTGATGATGCTAACAATGATGCTCAGTTTATTTGGAGCAGTAATTTAATTTTAGACAATGAAGTAGTTGTTCGTAAAACAGTTGCTGCTGCCAGCAAAATAGAAGAATTTAATGGGTTCAACAACAATATTCAAATTTACCCAAACCCTGCAAATACGGATGTTTACGTTGATTTATTGAATAACTTAAATGCTAAAACAATTCAAAACATCAGTATTTATAATTTATTAGGAGAAAAAGTTTTTGAAAGCAATGTTTATATCAATAAAATACCAGTTAGCAATTTTAGTAAAGGAGTTTATTTGTTAAAAATAAGCGTGAATGAGATGTTATTTACCAAAAAGATAATCATAGAATAATGAAAAAATCAATCATCACTTCGCTCCTATTCATAGTTAGCATATTCACTTTTGCTCAAAGCACCACCAAAAGTATGTTTCGTTTACCTGACACAGGGCAAAAAAATAGTTATACCAATACATTTGGCGAAGACAATGATTATTCCATCAACTTGCCTTTTTATATTGATAACAAAAATGGAACAATTACTGATACCATTACGGGATTAATGTGGCAGCAAACTGATGGTGGTGAAATGACAGTGGAAAATGCCACTATTTATTGCGATACCCTAACTTTGGGTGGTTATACCAATTGGCGATTACCAAATGCACATGAAGGTTATAGCATATTAAATTTACAAAATAACAATCCTGCATTAGATATTTTATATTTCACCAAAACCGCTGCAGAGTATTGGTGGACAAGTGATCAACAAGCCAATGATGCTACAAAAATATGGGTAACCAATGCTGGTGGCGGAATAGGAAATCACTTAAAAACAGAAACGATTAGTGCTGGTGGAACTAAAAAATTTCATGTAAGAGCAGTTAGAGACGTAACAACACCAACTGTAATTACAAACCATTTTACCGATAACGGCAATGGAACCATCACCGACAATTTAACCAATTTAGTATGGCAAAAAGAGCCAAATACCAATGCGGTTTCTTGGGAAAATGCCCTTTTGTACGCCAATAATTTAATACTTGAAAACGATAGTGATTGGCGTATGCCAAATATCAAGGAGCTACAGTCATTGAATGATGAAGGATTTGTAAGTCCATCTGTTAACACCAGTATATTTAGCAATATGGGTGTGAAAAAATATTGGTCATCTACCACCCAACAAAACCAAGTGGCCAATGCTTGGTATTGGAACACCCAATTTGGCATTACCACTTACGACCCTAAAATAAATAGCAATTATATCATTTGTGTAAAGACTAACACAAGCAAATCATCAACCAATATCAATACCATTGAAAGTACTAAAACTGACTTTCTTATTTACCCAAATCCATTTTCTACCTATATGAAAATAAATGCGGAATTTGTTCATGAATTTGTTCAATTATGGAACGTATTTGGACAAATCATTTATGAGGGAAACAACTTGGAATACCAAGATTTTTCTTGTCTTGATAAAGGTGTCTATTTTTTAAAAATAACAGGTAAAACTACATTTACTTCAAAATTAATTAAAGAGTAATTAGCTGAATGAACTAAAACTGTTCGGTTTATTGCAGTTTCTGTAAATCAAAACATCCGCAATCGATTGCGTCCCACAAATTAGCTCCTATTGTTATGTTTTGTGTTGATTTTATGTCTAATATTCACGCTATAACAAACAAAAAAGCCATCCCCAGAAGGAATGGCTTTTCAATTAATCTGTTATAGCAATTATGCCAATACAACCGCTTTGTTTTTCAATACTTCGGCTATACCTCCATTGATGTCGAACTTTTGTTCGCCTTCTTTGGTTTTAATTTTCACTGTACCTTTTTCAAGACTTGAAATCAAAGCTGCATGGTTATTTAAAACCTGAAACTGTCCTTTACTTCCAGGAAGTGTTACGGCATCTGCCTCTCCTGAGAATAAAGTTTTATCTGCTGTTATTATATCTAATTGCATTTTTATACTGTGTGAATGTGTGTATATGTGAATGTGGCATTAGAATATTTACACATTTCTAAATTCTCACATTCACACATTGAATTTATTGTGCCTCAGCTAACATTTTTTCACCTTTAGCAACTGCTTGCTCAATAGTTCCAACTAAGTTAAACGCAGCTTCAGGTAAGTAATCATACTCGCCATCCATAATTGCATTAAAGCCTTTGATGGTTTCTTCGATACTTACTAATTCGCCTTTTAAGCCCGTGAATTGCTCAGCCACATGGAAAGGTTGAGATAAGAAGCGTTGTACACGTCTAGCACGACTTACAACCAATTTATCGTCATCACTTAACTCGTCCATACCAAGGATAGCAATAATATCTTGTAACTCTTTGTAGCGTTGTAATGTTAATTTAACACGTTGAGCACAGTTATAGTGAGCATCGCCAAGGATAGCAGCTGTTAAGATACGTGACGTTGAATCCAATGGATCTACCGCAGGATAGATACCTAACTCAGCAATTTTACGACTTAATACAGTAGTTGCGTCTAAGTGAGCAAATGTGGTTGCTGGAGCTGGATCTGTTAAATCATCCGCAGGTACATATACAGCTTGAACCGAAGTGATTGAACCACGTTTGGTTGAAGTGATACGCTCTTGCATCGCACCCATTTCAGAAGCCAAAGTTGGTTGGTAACCTACCGCTGAAGGCATACGACCTAAAAGCGCTGACACCTCAGAACCGGCTTGAGTGAAACGGAAGATATTATCAACGAAGAATAGGATATCACGTCCACCTGATTTTTCATCACCATCACGGAAATATTCAGCAACAGTTAAACCAGATAAAGCCACACGAGCACGAGCCCCAGGAGGTTCGTTCATTTGTCCGAAAACAAAGGTTGCTTTTGATTCTTTTAATTTCTCATAATCTACTTTATCTAAAGGCCAATCACCTTTTTCCATGCCATGCATAAATTCGTCACCATATTTAACGATACCCGACTCAATCATCTCACGCAACAAATCGTTACCTTCACGAGTACGCTCACCAACACCAGCAAACACTGAAAATCCATCATATGCTTTTGCGATGTTATTGATTAACTCTTGAATCAATACTGTTTTACCTACACCCGCACCACCAAACAAACCAATTTTACCACCTTTTGAGTATGGCTCAATTAAGTCGATTACTTTAATACCCGTATATAATGGTTCTGCGGTAGTTGATAAATCTTCGAAACGAGGAGCTTCACGGTGAATTGAGCGTGTTCCTTCTGTATTTTGCATAGCAGTCATACCATCAATGGCATCACCCACTACATTAAAAAGTCTTCCACGAATTTGGTCGCCAACTGGCATAGCTATAGGTGTTCCTAACGGATGCACTTCCATGCCTCTAACCAAACCTTCTGTTCCTTCCATGGCAATGGTACGGATCATGTTTTCTCCTAAATGCTGTTGGCACTCAAGTACAATTCGTGAACCATCAGCTCGGCTGATGTATAAAGCATCATAAATTTTTGGCAGTTTTTCGCTGTTGTCTGCGAAACGAACATCTATTACTGGACCAATTATCTGAGCTATAACTCCTGATTTTGACATAATTATGTGTTTTGTAGGTGTTTTAAAAGTGTTGCAAAAATAGGTTTTATTGGATAAAAACAAACCCTTAATGTAAATTTATAGCTGATATTTAATTGGATAATATGAAATCAATTATCTTTAAGTTTTTTAAGTTCTTTTTGAGCTAAATTAATTTTGTCTGTGGTTGAGCAGAAACAATGGGTTGGTTGATTATTATTGAAACAGCGGTAATAATAGAATACCCGCTACAATAATAAATATGATACCTACCAAGTGATTTAGTTTTGTAATCAAGCTGTCGGAAAGAATTCTTTTTAATTTATTGGCCGAATAACAAATCAAAAATTGGTTTAGCATGATGGCTGCAATTACACTCAAAAAATAAAGGGCAATATCGTTGTCACTAAATTTTAAAGAAGATTCAACATAGGCCACAATACCTAGCCATGTAACAATAATTAATGGATTTACTTTGTTCAACATAAATCCTTTCAACACATAAAAAATGGGTTTGGTTTGATTGGTGTCGATGTTGCTTTCCGCTTTTTGGTGTTTTAAATAGGTCGTTACTCCCATAATCAACAAAGCAATACTACCAACTACGCGGATTTCATTTTCAAGTTTTTGTAATTCAGTCGAAACAAAACTGGTGGCAAAAAGGCAAATGAAAATATAGAATATATCGCTTAGCAAAGTGCCCAATGCTACTAGTAAACCTTGCTTCACCCCTCTGTTTATGCTGGTTTGAATGAGCGCAAAAAATCCAGCACCAAAAGACATGGTGAGAATGGTTCCTGTAAATATTCCTTTTGAAATAGTCTCTATCAAAATATGTTCTGAGTTGAATTGTTTCTTAATGAGCCTCCAGCCAGTTTGTACCTACACCCACCTCTGCTCTCACTGGAACATCAAGGGGCATCGCACTTTCCATTTCTTCAATAATCAGTTTTTTCAACAGCTCAACTTCAGTTTTATGGGTATCAAACAAAAGCTCATCATGCACCTGCAAAATCATTTTCGAATGTCGTATTTCTGAGGAAGAATTTTGTATTCTTTTATGGATTTTTATCATAGCCATTTTTATCATATCGGCAGCACTACCTTGTATGGGTGCATTGATGGCATTTCGCTCTGCAAAACCTCTAACAGTGAAGTTTGCAGAATTGATATCACGTAGATACCTTCTTCTTCCTTGCAAAGTTTGAACAAATCCAAACTCTTTTGCAAAGTTGATGCTATCACTCATATAATTTTTTATGCGTGGATACTGTTTGAAATATTCATCAATTATTTGTGCTGCTTCTTTTCTAGGTATACCAAGGTTTTCGGCCAAACCAAATGCAGATTGACCATATATAATTCCAAAGTTAACTGCTTTTGCGTTTCGTCTTTGAGTAGATGTAACCTCCTCTAAAGGCACTCCATATACTTTAGCAGCGGTTGCAGCATGGATATCCAAATCGTTTTTAAAGGCTTCTATCATGGCTTCCTCTTTGGCAATCGAAGCAACAATACGCAATTCAATCTGCGAATAATCTGCACTCATCAATACATAATTATCATTGCGGGGAATAAAGGCTTTACGAATTTCTTTGCCTTTATCTGTGCGTATAGGTATGTTTTGCAAGTTTGGATTAGTAGAAGACAAGCGCCCTGTAGCTGCCACAGCCTGATTAAATGAAGTATGTACTCGACCAGTTTTAGGGTTGATAAGCAATGGCAATGAATCTACATAGGTTGATTTTAACTTGCTAAATTGACGTACATCCAAAATCAGTTGTATGATTTCATGTTCACTTAGTTTTTGTAAAACATCTTCACCTGTTTGGTATTGCCCTGTTTTGGTTTTTTTTGCTTTGGGATCAAGTTTTAAATGGTCAAACAATACTTCACCCAATTGTTTTGGACTGGCTATGTTAAAGGGTACTCCCGCCAATTCAATAATGCGTTTTTCTAAGGCTTGCAAATCGGTTTCAAGTGACTTGCTATATTCATTTAAAAATGCTTTGTTGATGTGAACCCCCTCGCGCTCCATATCTGAAAGCACATCAATCAATGGAAGCTCAATTTCATCGAGTAGATTTTGTGCATTGCGTTCTAGAAGTTGCGGTTTTAATTTTTGAGCGAGTTGATATGTAATATCGGCATCTTCGGCTGCATATTCCTTTATTTTTTCAATGTCAACATCACGCATATTTAATTGGCCTTTGCCTTTTTTACCTATCAAAGTGGTGATAGAAACGGGCTCATAATTCAAATAGATTTCACTTAAGAAATCCATGCCGTGACGCATATCTGGTTCAATTAAATAGTGTGCAAGCATGGTATCAAACAAGGGGCCATTGAGTTTAATTTCATATTGCTTTAGAATGCCTAAATCGTACTTAATGTTTTGCCCGATTTTGCAAATGCTTTCACTTTCGAATATGGGTTTGAAAAAATCTAAAATTCTCTTGGCTTCGTTTTGTTCAGTTGGGAAAGGAATATAATAAGCTTCATTGTCTTTAAACGAAAATGAAAGACCTACTATTTCGGCATTTAAAGTTTCTAAATCTGTGGTTTCGGTATCAAAACAAATTTCTTTTTGCTCAAGCAATTTTGTTAATAGCTCCTTGTATTTTTCATCTGAATCTATCAAATGATAAGTATGAGCAATATTCTCAATATTGTTTTTTATTCTTGATTCAACGTTTTCTATTGTTTCTGAATTGCTCGAATTGGTTTTTTCAGTGAGTGGGGCAGGATTAAACAAATCAAAGGCTGGCGCTGATTGTTGCGTATTAGAAAGCGCTTTGGCTGTTCCTCCTGCATTTTGATTGCTTTGATTCCCAAACAGTCTAGTTGCCATAGTTTTAAATTCTAATTTGGCAAACAATTCTTCGCAAGCCTCTTTGTTGGGAGGGTCTAAAACAAGCGATTTTTCGTCAAATTCAATAGGTACATTGATATCAATAGTAGCTAATCGCTTAGATAGAAAGGCTTTTTCTTTATTGTTTTCTACATTTTCTTTTTGCTTGCCTTTTAGTTCATAGGTGTGTTCATACAAGCCTTCCATGCTACCATATTTTTGCACCAAAAGTTTTGCGGTTTTCTCGCCAATGCCAGGAATACCAGGTATATTATCGACCGCATCTCCCCACATACCCAATATATCAATTACTTGATCAACTCTTTCAATCTCCCATTTCTTTAAGACCTCTGGTACACCCATGATTTCAAAATCATTGCCAAGACGAGCAGGTTTGTAAATAAAAATATTGTCACTCACCAATTGCCCGAAATCTTTGTCTGGGGTCATCATATAAACTTTGAAGCCATCCGATTCAGCTTTTTTAGCCAATGTTCCAATAATATCATCCGCTTCATATCCTGGTTTGATTAAAGTTGGAATATTAAATGCTTCTGTTAACTGCATGATATATGGCAAGGCAGAAGAAATACCTTCAGGCATCTCTTCTCTGTGCGCCTTGTAGGCCTCAAATTCAATGTGCCTCGCTGTTGGTTCAGCCGTATCAAAGCTTACACCAATATGGGTTGGTTTTTCTTTTTTTAATATGTCTAAAACCGTATTGGCATATCCAAAAATGGCAGAGGAATTAAATCCATAGCTGGTGATGCGCGGATTATTGCTAAATGCAAAGTAGGCTCTATACACCAAAGCCATCCCATCTAAGAGAAAGAGTTTTTTATCAGACATGGGGGGCAAGATAAAAAAAATTAAGTAAGTGCTTCGGCTTATGTTGTAAGAGGGCCTGTCTCAATATTAATATTTGTAATTTTAATTTATTCGTGTGAGGTATTGTAAAGTATTTTTTATATTCGGACACTTGATTACAAAATAGTTAATAGATTTAGAGCCTTGTCAAATACAATCGTCTGTTAAGTGAATGAAAAAAATCAGCATAAAAAATTAATGAAAATAAAAACACTATTTATAATTCAAATATTATCATTGGTTTTTTGTAATGCACAAAGAATTTCTAAATCAGATAGTACTTTATTCAATAAATATTCTTCTGTATTTTTTGCCGAAAACAAAATTGACTATCCCTCTTTTGACGGATTTGGTGATAATCATTTTCCAGAATACAAAAAAGTCTGTTCAAATTTAAACGAAGCAATAACCATCGGTGTTAATTTGGTTTGGCCTAGTGGACTTTTGGGTTATAATCTTTCGGGTAATGGAATAAGCAAGTTAGGAATATGGGATTCAGGTGCAATAAGGGGTACTCACAAAGAATTTAAAAACAGAATATTTCAAATAGATAGCGCCACATTGTTAAGCCCACATTCTAATGGCGTTGCGGGTGTAATGGTTGCATCTGGCATTTTGCCATCAGCTAAAGGGATGTCGTATATGGCTAATCTTAAAGCTTGGGATTTTACAAACGATAGGAATGAAATGGCAACGAATGCTAACAGTTTGCTTGTTTCAAACCATTCATATGAAAACTTGGCCGGCTGGTACAATACTGGAGGAGTACAGTATTGGTTAGGAGATACAACATTAAATGAAGACCATGATTGGAAATTTGGATTTTATGATAGCCGAACAGGTACCTGGGATAGTATCTCTTACTCTTCTCCTTACTATTTAATAGTGAAGGCGGTTGGAAATGATAGAGGGGCTAGCGTAGGTCATGGAACTCCTCATTATTTTTGGAATGGATTTGCTTGGGAATATAGCACACGCACTAGGTCTAATGTTGGACCATATGATTGTATCGTAACGTATGGAACAGCAAAAAATATTCTTACCGTTGGAGCTGTAGATTTATTGCCTAATGGATATGTATCTCCACCGCTGAACATGTTAAGTGTTAGCAGTTGGGGGCCAACTGATGATGGAAGAATAAAACCAGATCTTGTAACGGGAACCAATAGCACCTCAAGCACAAACAGCATAAACGACTCTTCTTACCAATCTATCGGGGGAACCTCAGTGGCCTCTGGAGCTGCATCTGGGGCATTATTTCTTTTGCAACAGCATTATCACAATTTGAAAGGAGTGTATTTGAAGTCTGCAACATTAAAAGGACTTGCTATTCATACTGCAAATGCTTGCAAAACTGCTTTAGGGCCCAATTATGAAAGTGGCTGGGGTTTGTTAAATATTGCTAAAGCCGCTAAGGTGCTAAGTGATTCAAACGTTAATATTGTTAAAGAGTATAATTTAAACAATAACGACACCCTTAACACAATGGTATACATCAATGGTATTGACACCTCAAGATTTACTATTTGTTGGACAGATCCTCCCGCTGTAGTTACTGCACCCGCATACAACGACACAACACCAAAATTGGTTAATGATATAGATTTACGCATCCTTTCGTTATCAAACAATACTATTTACGAACCCTATATATTAAACCCAAGTAGTCCAAACTTAGCAGCTACAAATGGTGATAATATTAGAGATAATGTGGAGCAGGTTTATGGTTTGGGAATACCACAAGGGTTCTATAAAATTAGGGTTACACACAAGAGAACCCTTCATAATAATTTGCCTCAAAGCGTTTCGTTAATTGGCAGTAATATAGAATTCAAGCCTAGCAATATCTCGTTATCAAACACTACAGCACCCATACAAAACATTTATAAAGGCAAAAACAATGCTGTTTTATATAGAATGAATATTTCTGTTTCTAACTCAGCTACCGAACTTACTTCATTAAAATTTACCTCATTGGGTTTATACGACTCAATGGATATAAGTAATTTTAAAATATGGTATCATAACGATTCGGATTTTATGGTTGGAAACCCTGTTTTATTGTCGAATATCCTTACTAACTTAGGTACAGGATTGCATTCAATCAACAACCTGTCAAAAATACTAAACACAGGATTAAACTATATTTACATCACATCAGATATTCCATGTTCTTCACTAGCCAGTTCAATATCTGTAAATGCAATGTCGATTAACGATCTTGGTTTTATTTGGGGAACAGTTTCTGGAAACAATTTTAGTCCTAGTGTGGTTAATGTAGTTACAACACATGTTAGCGCCTTTGCAATGCCATCCTTGTCCATTTGCCAAGGAGGTTCAATAATTTTAAATGGAGCAAATGCTATATCATACGTTTGGAGCAATGGCGTTACAAATGGGGTGTCATTCACTCCCCAACAAACAGGTAATTACACCGTTACAGGAACCGATGAATATGGATGTATGTATGATACAACAATTGCGGTAGTTGTAAATACTTTACCTAGTGTTGTGGCACAAGCAAGTCCATCTTCGTATGTTTGTAAAGGAGCTTTGCTTACACTTAATGGAAGTGGTGCTAACAATTATATTTGGAATGGGGGCGTATTAAATGGAGTTCCCTTTGTGCCATCATCATCACCATCCACCTTTCGTGTTATTGGTGTAGATACAATTACGGGTTGCCAAAATGCCGATAGCATTGTCGTTTACATAAATTCGTCTGTAATTGCCAGCACATCTAGTTCAAGTATTTGTTTGGGTGATAGTGTAATTCTATCTGCCAGTGGAGGTGTTAGTTATGCTTGGAGTCCTTTGGTGGCATTAAACTCATTAACAGGTTCAAACATAGTGGCAAGCCCAACAACGACTACAACATATACGGTTTTTGGAACTGATTCAAGTGCTTGTGTAACGTCCGATTCTGTTACAATAAATGTTTTTAATTCAGCTCCTAGCGTGCCGAGTAATTTTACTGTTTTTAACAAAGCAAGTACATCCTTTGACCTTAATTGGAACTCGTCTTCAAACACTGTTAATTATGTGCTTGATGTAGCAAGCGACCCTGTCTTTTTAAATATGGTTACTGGTTATAGTGGAGTTGCCATAGCTAGTGCTTTTTATTCGGTTACAGGTCTTCAATCAGGAGCAACATATTATGCCCGTATCAAATCTGTTAATTCTTGTTTCAGTTCAAATTATTTGGTTGATACAATAGAACTAAGCCCTAATGCACCTAGTACTATTTTCTCTTCAAATATTACTTTAACAAGTTTTGAGGCCAACTGGAACTCATCAAACGGGGCAACGAACTATCTGCTCGATGTGGCCTTAGATAAAGATTTTACGACAATGGTTTTGGGTTACAATTCGTTACCAGTAACAACCACAAGCCATTTGGTAAATGGCTTATCTCAGTTTACAAAATATTATTATAGAATAAGCGCAGCAAACAATAGTGGTATTTCTTCATATTCAACTATCGATTCTGTTAAAACACTTTCTGTAGATATTCATCTTTATCTTTCGGTTTTTTTAGAGGGTTTATATACTGGAAACAACTCAATGACAGCCTCTCCTTTTAGCGCTGACGGAGTTTCTCCAACCAATATTGCAGACACTATTAATGTTGAATTACACGAAGACGTTTCGCCCTATAATACAATATATTCAGCTACGGGATTATTAGAAACCAATGGATTTGCAGATGTTGTGTTTTCAGGTACTGGTGCTAATAACAATTATTATTATATAGTAGTTACACACAGAAACTCAATTGCTACTTGGAGTGCTAACCCGATTATGATGAGCAATGCGGGTGTTTCGTATGATTTCACTTCTTCACAAAGTCAATCGTTTGGCTCAAACACTAAAGATGACGGCAATGGATTGTTTTTACTATTTGGCGGGGATATAAATCATGATGGTTCTATTGATTTTAACGATTACCCGGATTTGGATATTGCAAGCTCTAATGGTGAATTAGGTTATTTACCTGCAGATTTAAATGGTGACGCATCGGTTGATTTTAATGACTACCCT
>CAIVPY010000019.1 GCA_903907885.1 uncultured Bacteroidota bacterium | reverse complement strand
GACTTCGCTCAGAGGCCGTTTCTTCGGCTCCGCTCAACAAACCTTTAGTTACTCTAAAGCTACCACCAAGGTGCAGGCTATCAATCCAAACGGTATCGCAATAAGTATAGTTACCACAGTGATTTGTTGCTGTGAGGCATACTACATAATGGGTATTAAAAGCAGGGAAAGTATGGAATGGATTTGCATCTGTAGATGTGGCCGAGCCATCTCCAAAATCCCAAATGTATTTATTAGTGCTACTTGATGGGCTTGAGGCATTTGTAAAATATGCCGAGCTATCCCATTGCATTGTTGGGTAAAATAGAGGTGTTATAGTGGTATCAATATATATGGTTCTTGAATCATATTCGACCAAAGAACTATTTGCATGAATTACCTGTTGAATATAGGTAGTAGTAGCAATAGGTGTATCAATTATGGCAAACATATCTTGCCATTGGGTCAACATGGTTGTGTCTTTTCCTACAATTTTATACCAATATACACTTGGTGGGAAATACTCTGCGACTGTGTTGTAGTTACCTAAATAATAGGTTTGATAGTCTAATAACATATTATCTACGCACGATTCAACCAAATCATCTAATCTGTTTTCATTAAATAGGGAATTAAATTCTGTGGATTCAACAAACGGTGAAAAAGCATCCAACACATCAAAGCTTACATTCATATTGGTTATATAGTTGCTATAGTAAGTTTTAAAATTAGGGTGTCTAAATATTTGCTCCCAATTAAAAATTGAATCAGTCGTAAACACATCATATAAAGGGTAGCATCCTTCACGATTTGCAGTATTTAAAAAGGTAGAAGTTCGCATAAAGGCATCAAAGTATCGTAAATAATTGCTATCATAATGTTCGGCTACAAATTCATCATTAAAGGTTGAAAGTAATTTTGATTTGAATCCAATCGAACTTGATTTATTAATCCAACCTAAAAACATGGCTGCATTGTATTTGTTACCCAAAAGAATACTGTTACCTGCCATACAAATGCTGTCGTTATTGCCAATATAGCTTAGGGTATTGTATCTAATAGTAATGCTATCTTTTGTAATACAAGAAGCCGAATCCCAAGCTACTAGAAAATATTCCTTATCTACATCAGTATTGCTAATCACACTTAATGTATCTGTGCGGTCAAGACCATAGCTAGGTGTCCATAAAAAGCCAGCAGCACCATTCAGATATCCATTCAGTTGAACACTCGTAGCATTGCCTATTCTATTGCCAAATATCGTGGGTTTTCCTGCCACTATTTTAACAGCCAAGGGTACGGATGTTTCTGTGTAAAAAGTTTCTCCTCCGCACGCTGATGTGACTGTTAAGGATATTGAATACCTTCTACCTGATTTAAAGTAATAATCCTCAAAATTGTAGGTATTGGGCAAAGTATCGTAATAGGTTCGGGTAAATGTTTGGGTGATGCCTTTCCGTACTTTCATATATGCAGTGTCGGGTATTTCTGTTATCTCGAAAGTGTAAGATTTTATTGGAAAGCGATTGAGTTTCGTTATAGAGACAGTGGCTGTGCCCATTCCTTCGCATATTACACTTGGCATACTGATACTCACCTTGGGTGTGTCCATTACAAATACATAAGCAGTGGTATCTACCCTCACTCCACAGTCGTTGGCTACTTCCATGGTTACCCTGTGCAATGAGTTTGTTTTGAAATAATACAATAAATAATCGGGTGCAGCATGGGGTGGCACACACACGGGGTCGGGCAATATGCTGTCGTGGCTCATGGTATCTACTATGCAAGTGTCCACCCAGCTATATACGTTATGTAAATCTTTGATATACACACTATCCATGCGGCACACTTTAAACTTAAAAGAATTGTCGTTAAGAAAGCGTTTCAAATCAATATACAAAGGCTCGCCTGGGCAAAGGGTGTCGCTTCGCATACGCATGAATGGACGTGGGGTCATTATGTTTGAAAAACCCCATTCTTTGTTTTTTATTGGGTTGTGTGTGGCAATATCGCAGATAACTCTTGCATAACTAAAATTACTATCGGGCACTATGGTATCTTGATACATCACATAATGTATGAAAGGATAATTACCTGCAAGGGCTATTCCCATAGGATTAAAACGAGGGATGTAAAACAGGTTTCTATCCACCGTATCACCAATGGTTCTTCTAAATTCAATATGGGCATTGTCTTGAATATTGATGTATGAACCATCTTCAGCCACTATCTCGCCCCAACCTGTGTTGGATGAGCAAGTACCACTATCGCCAATTTGCACAAAAGCATCATTTTTGATAAACAAAGTTCCATTACGTTTTACATAAATAGCCCCTCCGTTTTTTATATAGGTGTGGCTATTGGCATCTAAAACCAAAGCAGAGCCTGCACTTATCACTATGGCACTGTTTTTACTATGTGCCAAGCTGGTATCTATTTTTATATCATCACAAATTTTATAGCTGCCATCTTTGGTTTGGCATTCACTTTCGATAACGATATTGTTTTTGTTTCGCAGGTAAACACCTTCGCACATAAATATGCGAGTGCCATTGCTCACGATAAGGTTGCCATTATTGGGCAAAACTTTTAGTTTGTGACCAAGGGTGTGTGTTTGCCCATCATCTGCATTAAAGGTGTCAACTACATTGATGCTGGCAGGTGGAAAATAGCAATCGGCACATTGTTGTTTTTGTTGAATGATAAAAGTGGTTTTATCATTAGGCAAATCCATGCTTAATGTATTTGTGAGCGAATCATACGTTGCAGCCAAGGTATCACCTCCGTGCATGGCCATCATATCCACTCCTCGGCCTACATCTGGCAGATGAAATTTGATACTGCCACTGTGCGACAATGGGTCAACATAACCTGTGTAATAATACCTACCTGCAAACGACAAAGAGGCACTTACCACTGCACTGGCTTCTATTAGTTTTAGGGTGTCTATTTGTAGCAGTGTGCCATTACTAAAACTGGCATGTCTTAGGTTGGCATGGGTTGGAGGACAATATTTATATCCTTCAAGGTTTATGCCTATGGTATTGTGTTTAACAAATGCTTTTTCGGCATTGGTTCGCAGCCAAACCGAATCTTGATATGGCAAATTAAAAGGATTGCGAACACTGTCTAAGCTATTGCTAGCCCAACGTGCATAATG
>CAIVPY010000018.1 GCA_903907885.1 uncultured Bacteroidota bacterium | reverse complement strand
ATGTACATCATGTTAAGCAACAAAGGGCCTTTGTTTTTCTCCGATACTACAGTTAACATAAACCCAAGTATAAACGATTTGGTTGACATAACTACTCTAACCTACAATGCTGTTAAAAACTTTAACCTTAACCCAAGAATAGCCCTATTATCGTATTCAAATTTTGGTTCTGCACAAGGCGAAACACCTGCAAAAATGGCTACTGTTAGGAACATCTTAAAAGAGCGTTATCCATCCATGGTAGTTGATGGCGATATTCAGGCGAATGTGGCACTCAATCAAAAACTACTTCGCGAAAACTTTCCTTTTAGTGAGTTGTGTGGTGAGCCGGTAAACACTTTTATTTTCCCTAAACTTTCGTCAGGAAACATAGCGTATAAACTGTTGCAAGAATTAGGAGCAGCCGAAGCCATAGGCCCTGTTTTATTAGGTTTAAAAAAATCAGCGCATGTGTTACAATTAGGCAGCAGCGTGCGTGAGATTGTAAACATGGTGAGCATTGCTGTGGTAGATGCTCAAGCCAAAGAAGCCAAGTAGTATTGATAAATAGATTGCTTTGATAATTCAGAATAACTTCGTTTGGTCGTCATGGCGAGGTACGAAGCCATCTGATCTATGAAGAGATTGCTTCACTTCGTTCGCAAAGACGATCAATTATGAAAGAAGTTTAATAAAAAACGGGAGTTTAGCTCCCGTTTCTTGTTAATATGCTTTCTATCACCTTCGGAAAATTTGCCATTTCCAAAACAGCAATTTTCTTAGCAATATCCTCAACATTATCTTCTGCACTTAATTGGGTTTTTGCTTGATAAATAATTTCTCCTTCATCAAAGTGTTGGTTAACCCAATGTATGCTGATTCCCGTTTCAGATTCGTTTGCCTCCTTTACCGCTTCATGCACATGGTGTCCATACATGCCTTTTCCACCAAATTTGGGTAGTAAGGATGGATGTACATTTACTATTTTCTGCTCATAATGATTTACAAGATAATGTGGCACCAATAGCAACCAACCTGCCAATACCAATAAATCTGCATTGTATGGCGCTATTAAGTTCAAGAAATATGCTGAGTCTTGTAATTGTTTTTTGCTTACCAAGTGGGTTGGAATGCCATAGGGTTTAACCCTTTCAAAAACACCTGCACCTTCTTTGTTGCAGATAAGTGCAACCACTTTTATTTGGCTATGATGTTGGAAGTATTTGCAAATGTTTTCAGCATTGCTGCCATTACCCGATGCGAAAAGGATTATATTTTTCACTTGTTAAATTCTAACTCACTAATTAAAACTTTGTTGAATAATGAGTCGATATTGTTGTTACCATCCAAACTTTGAACAGGTAATGTAGTGAAAATGAAATTGGCTTTGCCTCCCGTTTTTCTTCTAATGGACATGATAGTAGATGTACCTGTCCAAATATTACTAGGATAAGTAACAAACAAATTGCCCGTGTACAATGAATCGAATTGATAGCTTGAAGAGGCAGAGTTATTAGGAATGGTAAAAGGTCTTGGTCGATTAATAGAAGCATTGGTTTTTAAAGTTGGCCAATTGCTGTATAATGGTTTTACAATGGAGTTGTTTGCAATTTTAAATTGGTCTCCTGTTGGCAATGAAACCAAACTTTGGGCGGGTGTAAAGTCTAATAAATTTGATTGCGCATCAAAGCTAGAAGTAATGTCTAATGCCATGAATATTTTGCCGTTGTTATCAAAAAAATCTTTGGTGCTTTGTTGACCAACACTCAATGATAATTGTGCGTTGTCACTAAACCATATAATCTTTTTAAACAAACTAAAGGTGCGGGCTTGAGTCAACACATCAGGTGCTAATTGGGTGTAATTGGTTCCATCCAATTCGGTTAGCAACAAGGTGTCAAATTTTGAAATGCCTTGATTGAAGGCACGGGTAGCATAAAAATTCGTAACACTTAAGTTTCCTCCTGAATACGCATTCACTAATAGGATATCAGATACGGGTCTTTTAACATAAATAGGGTTTGAGGCCATTAACTGAGATTTGGCTAATGCTTTATCAACCGCCTTGATGTAAATGGTATTTGAAGCATTTAGTTTTAAACCTTGTGCTCTTAAAGTTAATGCTTTGTTGTTATTGCCTATAAATACCAAACATTCTGTGGTGATTGTTAAGGAATCTAATTTAACTCCTTGTAATGTGATGCTAGATGTACCTGCATTTAAAATATAGGGACTTGCATTGGTATCGTTCAAATACAATTCGTATTGATAGATATCTCCACTACCATCTGGGTCAATTCCTAGGAAATTGTATTTCAAGACAGGAAAGGCAATGGTTGGGTTTTGCGTTAATGAACCACCCACTGATGCAGCATAAATAAATTTTACACTAGGTGCGGAATTTTTAATAGGGTATAGGGTTGACGCAGGGCTTGGATCTCTTTGACCAAGGTTGTCAACGGCTCTTACAAAAATATTGATATCTGCAGAGTCGCTACCTGGAGGAATGTTTAATAAAATGGCACTGTCTTGACGGTTGGTATATTGCCAAGTTTTCATACTATCAACAGATACCTCATAGCCAACCACAAATCCCACCTCTGAAGTTCCCCACCAATTGGCTACAACCCTTGTAGTAAGTCTGTCTGCGCCAACTCTATGAATAGAATCCACTGCCATAAAAGTATTTGGAGGACTTTGAGGTGTTTTTTCGCCATCAAAACCTTTTTTACAGGCCACAACAGCTAAAAGGCTAAATATACAAATGCTTAGTTTTCTTATT
>CAIVPY010000017.1 GCA_903907885.1 uncultured Bacteroidota bacterium | reverse complement strand
TGGTGGGGGAACTATTTCTTCAATATTTTCAGCAATTGAAGGCTTTGTTACTTTTGGAGTTTCATTTATCACCTTAGGTTCTTCTTTTTTAGGTTCAGGTATAACTACCTTAGGTTCTTCAACTTTAGGCTGTTCAATTACTTTAGGTTCTTCAACAACAACTTTTGGCTCCTCAATTTTTGGCTTCTCAACTTCAACTGGTTTTATTTCCTCAACCTTTGGAGTTTCTTTTGGTTTGTTCTCAATAACAGGTATTTTCTCAATTTCAATTTCTTTAGCTCCTTGAATTCTGCTGTATTTGCCATAGCTCCAATCTATCAACTCACGTTTGTTTCTGTTCGCAATTTTATAAGAAATTCCAGCATTGATATATAAGTGATGGTTTAATGATTCTTTATCTCCAGCCCCATCAAGCCATTTTGAACCATTGTAATTAAAATCAATACCCGTTAAGAAATCGAAATTTTTATTAATATATTTTCTAGCTTGTAGACCTAATACAACATTTTGAGTACCTTTATTATAATCAAAACTGTTTGACTGCCCATTTGAGTATGAGATATCATTACTATACATTAAAGTTCCAACCCCTAATACTCCATAATAATTCCATTTTTTCATATCTGAAGATTCTGGTCTTAAATTAACAAGCATTCTAAATGAAAGCTGATTTACACTTGCCGAAAATTCTTTAATATTTTCAGGTTTTATATAAGAAACAAATGCTGAATTTGTAGTTTGGTTTCCGCTAAATTTACCATAATTATATGCAAACTGAAATGATAGCATTCTAGACATAGAATATCTTATACCTAAACCTAACATTCCCGTTGGGCTATATCCTACAGGTGTAAATAGTATAGGCAACCCTAAGTTAGCATCAGCACTCCATTTTATATAATCTTTAGGTGTAGATTCTTCTTGTTTAGGTTCGTTTTTGTGTTTCCAATCTACAAGATTGTTGTAATTACTTGCTCCAATTTTATAAGATAATCCTATAGATGTATTTATATAATTATCATTTTTCTTATCGGTACCTGCCCCGTCCATCCAATAGGTTTCAATATAATTAAATTCACTTGATGCGAAGGCATCAATTGAAGGGGAAATAAAATATCTTCCACCTATACCTACTTGATAATTACGAAAAGGCTTACTTCCATACTCACCCATTTTATACCTATTACCGTCTGTATTTAACTGAGCCAAATTATAATATACCAAACCTGCACCTACACTAACATAAGGAATAAATTTGTTTTTAGCATTTTTGTCCAATCCGAAAAGCTTGGTTAAATTATATTGCAGATACCCATTGATACCAATGAAAACATTTTTGTAATTCACTACATCATTTACACCAGGTTGACTTATTGGAGGGGAATTTGGAGGGAGAAGAGGATTGTTAGGTTTGGCAAAAAAAGTATTGTAATTTACTCTACCCGTTATTGAAAAAGAGGGGGTCAAAGAATACCTCAAACCGCCTTGATAGATTCCAACTGGCTCGGAGTTTATCGAAAACATGGTAACTGGAATTCCTAATGATAAATCGGCACTAAGTCTTTTGGCTTTTTGTGCACTAATTTCATTTGACACTAATAGTCCCACTAAAAGTGTTAATGTAATGGTTATTATTTTTTTCATAATGTATCTAGCTTTTTATTTCCTTGCAATATTACAATTTTAATCTTAATTTAGTAATTTTACATCACTATATATTGTTATTTTATGGTTAAATGGTTTTTTTAAGTGCCAAATAGTAAGTATTTTACGACTGATAAGTACAATTGTAAATTTATGAATAATCAAAACAAACATGTAATTATTGCTGATAATATCAGGAGTGCACAAAACATTGGCTCTATTTTTAGAACTTGTGATGCGCTTGGGTACTCTAAAATATATTTGTGTGGAATTTCTGCAACACCACCTAATAAAGAGATTGCAAAATCAGCTTTAGGAGCTACTGAATCTGTATTATGGGAATATTCAATTAACAGTATTGATGTTGTTAATCAATTAAAATCAAATGGCTATATTATTTGTTCGGTAGAGCAACATGATAATAGTTTGGCACTTCAAGACTTTGTTCCTAATAGTAACGCAAAATACGCATTTGTCTTAGGTAACGAGGTTGATGGGGTAAGTAAAGACATAATTGATGCATCTGAAATTTGTCTTGAAATTCCACAATTTGGCACAAAAAAATCTTTCAATGTTTCAGTTGCTGCTGGTATTGTTCTTTGGGATGTAGTAAGTAAATCAATGCAGAAATCATAAATCAATAATGATTAAATCCTTGCTAAATGCATCTGCTTTTTCTAAAACCAAATCGATAATATCTTTCTCCGTGTTGATATCATAAGTCATGATATTTTCTTTCCTTTCTTGAAATACTCCATTCGGGAAG
>CAIVPY010000016.1 GCA_903907885.1 uncultured Bacteroidota bacterium | reverse complement strand
TTAATTTTTTCATTATTAATATTTATAAGTTCATGTAATTTTTTTAATAAACCCTCTTCTCATATTACTTCCATTGAAGGAAAGATAGATCCTTCATTTACTAAAGAAAAAAAAATTTATTTTTATCAATACACAGACTCTATGAGTCTGTTTTTTTGTCAGAAAGTTGCTACCGATTCTTGCGAAATGAATGCAGATGGTAGCTTTATTCTTAATATCACTAACTTTTCAAATCCTGGTTTTTTTGACATAGGTACCAAAGAAGTAATTTTTGCGAAAAATTATTTTCTTCAACCTGGTGATAATATTAAGCTGTTTTTTGAAGGCAAAGAAATGCCAATCAAATTAAGCGATTATGACGATATAGGTAAATACAATACTTTCCTTCAGATTTTTAACGATACTTTTTATAGAGAGCCTATTACAAAAAGAAACTATTTTGTAATTAGTAATTATATGATAGCTCCAGAATATGCTGTTTATATCGGCAAAAGGCGTGATAAACAATTTGAATTTTATGAAAATTATTTTAAAGGGAAAGAAATAGACAGTACATTTAAATACTATTTCGAGCATGAAACCAATTATAATTGGGCAAATGATAAAGTGTATTTTCTTTGGAAAAAGAGAATTAGGCAAGAAGAAGTACCTGTTGACACCAACTATTTCGATTTCTTGAAAATAATCAATACAGATGATGCAAAATCACTTATATGTCCTGCATATACTAGATTTGTTGATTTGTTTTTGAAGGAATTATACCAAGAGGAAATATTTTATTTGCCTAAAGGTATGCCACAATCTCTTGAAAAATGTTTTCTTGCAAAGAAGCATTTAAAAGGTATAGGTAGAAAAATTGCATACTACAACATACTTAGGGATGAAATGAGTGGCGTTAATTTATATATTGATGATAGAGATAATCAGCATCAAAAATTTATAGACTCTCTTGCAAATATTGCATACACAGCAACGAGCGACTCTTGTTTTTTTAAATATGTTAAATCATTTCCTAATTGATTTTATAATATGAAAATTTTTAACAATTTTATTCGCATTACAATTGGACTGTTTTTTTTAATAATAGGATTGTTTCATTTTTATGGATATCAAACTATGGCAGTTTTTGTTCCACTACCTATTGGATCAAAAGCTTTTGTTTTATTAGTAGGATCAATATTATCAATTTGTGCAATAGGTATTATTGTAAATATGTTTACTCGAAGGGCACTTTTCATTACAGCCATTGTCTTATCTTTTACAGGTTTGTTAATATTAACGCCAATGATTTATAAAAGTTTTGATGAAGATTTGAAAATGATAGAATTGCCCAATTTATTAAAAATAATTATTGCCTTTGCGGTATTTATATACTTAATTTCATCAAAACCACAACACAAATAGGTACATTTTTTATAATTGCCTAATTATATAATACTGTAATTCTAGTCTGATTTTATAAAAAAATCACTGCACCAAAATATCTGTTTAAAATTCTTTTCAGGTCAGTATAATTAAAACGTCTGATGTGCTTATTATTGCTGTGCTTTGAAAATTACACTAAAAGACGATGTTTTTAAAAAACTAGGCTCAACTGCAGATGTTCTTCAACTTGAAGCATATGTAGTTGGTGGCTATGTGAGAGATTTGTTTTTAAATCGAAATTCAAAGGATATTGACGTGGTGGTGGTGGGGGATGGGATTGAGTTTGCAAAAACTTTTGCTAATCGTTTACATCATAAATTTGATTTTGCTGTATTCAAAAATTTTGGTACAGCTATGGTTAAAACAGATGAGTGGGAGGTAGAGTTTGTTGGAGCTCGAAAGGAAAGCTATACCCGCAATTCTCGTAAGCCACAAGTGGAAGCAGGTAGTTTGGAAGATGACCAAAAACGAAGGGATTTTACTATTAATGCGATGGCTATTTCATTAAATAAAGCAACTTTTGGCCAGTTGATAGACCCTTTTGGAGGACAATTGGATCTTGAAAAAAGAAACATACGCACTCCATTAGAACCCGGTATTACTTTTAGTGATGATCCCTTA
>CAIVPY010000015.1 GCA_903907885.1 uncultured Bacteroidota bacterium | reverse complement strand
ATCAAGATGTGGTAGCAAGTCTTTAGTAGATAGCACACCCGTTACATTATCCAAAGAGGCTTCGTAAACAGGCATTCTAGAATAGCCCCACTCGTTGATAATTTGCATTAAATCAGCAAAGCTAGTATTGGCATTCACAGCAATGATATCAGGCCTTTGTCTCATAATTTGGGTAACCGAAGTATTACCAAAATTAACAATGCTTTTTAAAATATTCTTTTCCTGTTTGGGTGCATCTTTCTCGCTGGTAATATCTATGGCATGACTTAATTCATCCATTGATAAAATATGCCCACGTTTGGTAACGCGCTTATCTATTATCGAAGTGGAATGTATCAAAACATAAATTAAGGGCTTCAAAAACTTGTATATGCTATACATAGGAATAGCAACAATTCCTGATACCTTCACATTGTTTTGCACTGAATAAATTTTGGGGATTACCTCCCCTATCAACACAATTAGAAAAGTAACAAGCACTACTTCGAACACAAAACCAAAAATGGGGTTTGTTTCAAAGTCAAATACAGTATGAAAGAGAATGGTAGAAACCATTACTGTACAAACCGTTACAAAGGTATTGGCTACCAATATGGTGGCTAACAAACTTTTAGGATTGTTTAATAAAAATTTTAAAGCTTTTGAGGTTTTGGTTTCTGTTTCAGTAAGTTCTTCAATTTGCAATTTACTTAGAGAGAACAAGGCATTTTCAGAGCCTGAAAACAAACCAGCAGAGCCAATAAAAAAAACAGTACATAGTAAACAAAACAAGATTGTAGGCAAGTCTGCTGTCGACAATGATTCGTTAAAAATGGACAATATTTGAAAGTAGGGATTAAGCGGAGGTTCCATCTATGGTTTATGATTTTGTATTTTGCCGAATGTTAAAAAGGTAAATCGTCTGATTGGGTGCTAGTTTCTTGAACAGGCGTTTGGACCGGTTGAGTTACTGGGTTTGTATTTTGAGGTGCTTGATTATGCCCAGCATCTGTATTTCTTGGGGTTTCGCCCAACAAAGTGATACTTGTTGCCCTTATTTTTTTACCTGTTTTTTCAACGCCTTCTTTGTCTTTCCAAGTTTCAGTTTTTATTCGACCTTCCACATAGATTTGCTTTCCTTTTTTGCAGTATTTCTCTACTATCTTAGCCAAACTATCCCATGTTTCTATTCTGTGCCATTCGGTTTCGGTCACTTTCTCTCCATTACGGTCTGTGTACCTTTCAGAAGTAGCTAGTGTAAAGGTTGCTACCACTTTTTGGTTATCTAAATATCTTACCTCTGGATCTTGGCCTAAATTGCCTATCAACATTACTTTGTTTAACGACATAACTATGCTTTTATAATTTTAAACTTATTGCAAGTTATGCTTTATCAGAAATTTTTCAAGTAATCTTGGAACTGCATAGTTTTTTATTTCTTGTAAATCAACTTTAATCCATTCTTTTGGAGGTTTTATCAAACTCATTTCTAGCTCCCAAAAATCTGCCCAAATAGTTTGATGCGTAAGCTGATGCTTGTTTTCGAAAGTGCATGAAATACTCTTTATTTTATCAGTACCCAAAATAGTTTTCAATTGGGGCAACATTTCTTCCAAACTTTCCTTCTGAGTGGTTTCAATCAAAGGAAATTCAAACAAATGCTGCCAAATGTCTTTCTCAAACCTTTGATTTAGGT
>CAIVPY010000014.1 GCA_903907885.1 uncultured Bacteroidota bacterium | reverse complement strand
TAAAGGCCTCAAAATCAATTACGGTCAAAAGGGTATCAAATAACATCACATCTGCATTTGCTTCTTCAATATCTTCACTAATCTCCCCTAATTTATTTGTTGTAATTGTGTCAGTGATTGTCTTGTGCACACTGGTTTTAGAAATTGAAGAAACTTTGTCTTCTGACTCCTCAGGTGTAGCATCTGCGTTTTTGTTATATGAATTTATTTTATCGTTTAACTTTTTAAAAATATTGATTTTATCAATCACACTTGATTTTTGGCTGATACTTTCTTCATACTTTTTATTGGTATAATAATCAATTATTAATACCAAACATAAAATAGAAACAATAACATATAACCACCTGTATCCATTGGATTTTTTAGGTATTATAGGCTTATTATATTCAGCAAGTTCTTGTTCTAAAATAACTTTTCTGTTACTGATATACAATTCAAAGTCATTTTGAAAAGGCACATCAATTTTTAGGCGGTTTTCAAATGCCAACTTCTCATCCTCATTCATTTCATTTCGGATGAATTTCTCAAAAAAATATAAATGTTTATCGTGAATGAGCTCTTCCATGGGCTGTGCAAATTTGCTGTTTTTTGATGGGATTACACAAGCGGTAAAATAATATTTTTAATGTTTTCGTTTAGTTGATGATTTTATCTCAAATGAGAAAACCATGTATTACATTTACGAATATAAAATTTTAAGTGAATGTTAATTCAAAATTTAATTTTTGGAATAAAATTTGAAAATGATATAAAACCTAAATAATAAATAATTAAAAATGAAAAACAATTTTAAAAAGTACGCAGCATTCTTAGTTGTTGCAAGTCTAGGAGGCTTGGTAGCATTAGGCATTAACCGATTATTTAACAAGGATGAAAGTGCCAAATTTGAACAAAACTATTTAGCAAGATATGCCAGCTTGACAGAAGGTATAGACAGACCTGATTTTGTGCAAGTGGCAGAATTGGTTACTCCCACAGTTGTCCATATTCTCACTGTAATTGACGATCAACCGCAGGCTGATAATAGACAACAACAAATGGATCCATTAGAGTTTTTTAAAGGGCATGGTTTTGATTTTCAAATGCCTAACCAAGGTCCGAGAGCAGGCTCGGGCTCTGGAGTAATAATTTCTCAAGACGGTTACATAATCACTAACAACCACGTGATTGATGGGGCTAATAAAATAAAAGTCGTTTTAAATGACAAACGTGAATACGATGCTAGTTTAATTGGTAAAGACAAAAATACAGATTTAGCATTATTACGAATTGATGAAAAGAATTTGCCTTTTGCAGTAATAGGTAATAGTGATGATGTAAAAGTAGGGCAATGGGTGCTTGCTGTTGGAAATCCATTCAACCTAACATCAACTGTTACAGCTGGTATAGTAAGTGCTAAAGGTCGTAATCTAAATTTACTTAGAAATGGTGGGGCTAATTACTCTATTGAATCTTTTATTCAAACAGATGCTGCAGTTAACCCTGGAAACAGTGGTGGAGCTTTGGTTTCGAGTGATGGAAAACTAGTTGGCATTAACACAGCTATTGCAAGTGAAACAGGACAATATGCAGGTTATGCCTTTGCAATACCTAGTAACCTTATGAAAAAAGTAATGGATGACTTGCTAAAATATGGTGAAGTGCAAAGAGGTGTGTTAGGGGTTGAAATAAGAGATGTTGACGGTGAACTAGCAGACAAAGAAGGTTTGAAAGATGTTAAGGGCGTTTTTATTGCTAAGGTAAGAGAAAATAGCGCTGCTGAAGATGGTGGCTTGAAAGAAAAAGATGTGATTGTTGCTCTTGATGGTCTGGGTGTGAAATCAACTCCTGAACTGCAAGAAATGATAGGCAAACGCAACCCAGGCGACAAAGTGAAAGTAACTGTTTTGCGTGCTGGAAAAGAGAAAGATTGTATTGTTACCCTTAAAAGCCTTGATGGAAAAACCAATATTTCAACCACAGAAAAAATTGATGTAAACAAAGTGATTGACACCGAGTTTGAAACTTTACCTCGCGAGGAGAGACTAAAGCTTAAAATAGCAAATGGTATTAAAATCAAAAAAGTAGGAACCAAAAGCCCAATGAAAAAGGCAGGTGTACCTGATGGCTTTGTGTTAACACAAATAGATAAGAAACCCGTTTCTACCATTAATGATGTGAAAGCTAGCTTAGATAATAAAAAAGGTGGTGTTTTACTTGAAGGTATTAATCCTGATGGCTCTAAGGGTTTCTATGGATTTGGCTTAGAAAAATAACTTGATGTTGGTTTGTATGATTAAAGCCAATGCTGAATTTCAGCATTGGCTTTTTGTTTTTAAAACGGTTAATCAGAAGTATATTGACATTTGCCAATCTATATTATCTTGCATTAATTATGAATCGATACATCTTTTTACTAATCAGTATTTTTCTATGTGTGACAAATCATTCCTTCGCACAAGTCAATTATGCTAATATAGTAAATCCATTTATTGGAACAGGCGGACATGGACATACTTTCCCTGGTGCGGTCGCCCCATTTGGTATGGTGCAAGTGAGTCCAGATACACGCATAGATGGAAGCTGGGATGGTTGTAGTGGTTATCACCACAGTGATGCGGTTATTTATGGATTTAGTCACACCCATTTGAGTGGAACAGGCTGTAGCGATTATGGCGATATTATGATTATGCCTATGATGGGCAATGCAAGTTTTGATAACAAGGTTTATTCATCAAAATTTTCACACATAAAAGAGAAAGCAAATGCAGGATTTTATAGCGTTCATTTAGATGATGAGGATATAGATGTGGAGATTACAACTACTACCAGAGTTGGATTTCATAAATATACGTTTAACAAAAATGGTACAACAAATTTCATTTTAGACTTACTTCATCGTGATAAATTATTGGATGGAAAAATCAACATAATTGATAACAAAACCATTGTAGGTTATAGAAGGAGTGAGGCATGGGCAAAAGACCAAAGGTTATATTTCAGAATAGAGTTTTCAAAAGAGTTTTCATCTAATCAAATCATTAAAAAAGATACACATCAAACGCAAGCGGCTTTTGCATTTGATGTAAAAAAAGGAGAACAAATTTTAGTAAAAGTATCTATTAGTTCTGTTGATTATGAGGGTGCCGAACGAAACATGCAAGTAGAACTTCCTCATTGGGATTTTGAAAAAGTTAGGATCGATTGCGAAGCTTTATGGAACAAAGAATTAGATAAAATACAAGTAAAAGGTGGCACTGCCGACCAACAAGTAATTTTTTACACTGCGCTTTACCATTGCTTCATTCACCCGAGTATATACAATGATGTAGATGGAAGATACCTTGGCCGTGACATGCAGATACACAAAACAGATGGCTTTAATTATTATACTGTTTTTAGTTTATGGGATACATTTAGGGCATTGCATCCCTTGTTTAATATTGTGCAACGCGAACGCAATTTAGATTTCATCAAAACATTTTTGGAGCAATACAAACAAGTAGGTCGCTTGCCTATGTGGGAACTAAGCAGCAACGAAACCAATTGTATGATTGGCAACCATGCCATTAGTGTGATAGCGGATGCATACGCAAAAGGAATAAGAGGTTTTGATGAAAAACTAGCTATTGAAGCTTGTGAAAAAACAGCCAATATTCCCCATTTAGGAATGCCTGAATTTAGAAAAAAAGGATTTTTGGAAGTAGAAGATGAACATGAAAGTGTAAGTAAAAGTTTGGAATATGCTTATGATGATTGGTGTATAACCAAATTATATAGTATTTTAGCCGATAAACCTGCAGATGAATACAATGAAATGCACTTTTCTATTTTAAATAAAAATAAATGGAAAAATTTATTCAATCCTTCAAATGGATTTATTCAACCACGTTCCAACGGAGGTTGGCTAAAACCATTTAATCCAAAAGAAGTAAATAATCATTATACCGAAGCCAATACTTGGCAATATAATTTCTTTGTGCCGCAAGATGTAAATGGCTTAATCAATGCCTATGGAGGCAATAATAATTTTGAAGCTAAATTAGATGAAATGTTTACTACATCGAG
>CAIVPY010000013.1 GCA_903907885.1 uncultured Bacteroidota bacterium | reverse complement strand
GCGGGTTTTGTAACCTTTACATCTGCAGGCGCACCTTTAATCTATCAAGCAAATTCAACTGTGATCACTGGTCCAGCTAATCAAATCGTTTCATTGTCAGCTAGAGCATCAGCCGTTGGTGGTAAAAAAGTATCTATATACGCACCTTCATACCAATTAAGATACTCTTCGGTATTAGGGGTGGCTACTGCACCTCAAAGTATTTGGGTGAGTGGTGATAATTTAGGATCTGATTCTGCTGTTGTTGTTACTGCTCCTGCAAATTGGGAGGTATCGGTTAGTGGCGCAAATGGAAGCTACACACAATCGGCTATTCTTGCAAATTATACTGGAAATATTGCCCCAACTCAAGTTTATGTGAGATACAATCCAACGGTACCTTTCGCATTAAATCAAAATATCATTGTAACGGCTTCTTCAGCTACCCCAACTCCAAATACAAATAATGCTACAAATGTGGTAGAATATGTATATGGTGTAGCAACACCAACTGTAAATACAGATATGACTAGCTTACCTACTTTTAACACAACAGTTGGTAAACCATCAGTTGCAAATAGCTTCATGGTTTCTGGTTCAAAATTAACCCAAGCGGTAGTTGTAAAAGGTTCAAATGGTTTCCAAGTTTCTTTAGATTCTTTAAGTTTTAAAGATTCAGTTCTAGTTAATCAAACTTCCGGTGATGCACCATTAACCAAAGTTTATGTAAGATACCTAAGCAATACTCCAGGTCAAGTTTCTGGTAGCTATGTGTCAGTGGTTACTTTTGGAGGTTCTAGTATTCCAGTAAATGTAACAGCCTTAGCAGTTCTTCCTGCATTACCTGTATTGTCAATTTCTACTGCATCTTTACCTGCTTTTGCCATTAACTCTACAACTGCGTCAGCACCTCAGTCATTCACCTTTTCAGCAATTAACTTACTTGCTCCTTTGGATATTAATGTAGGTGCCGATTTTGAATTGTCAAACGATTCAATAGCATACAAAAACACTTGGAGCATCACTCCAGATGTGGATGGTAATATTGCTACTACTAAATTGTTCTGTAGATACAAGCGCTCAAGTGCTGGTAATTCAAGCGATACGATTAAGTTCATGAGTATGGGTGTTCAACCACAAGGTGTTTTGGTTTCAGGTAAAAGCACTTCTGGTATTAAAGAAATCTCAAACATCGCTACTATGAAATTATATCCAAACCCAGCTAAAAACAATGTGTTTGTTGAGTTTGAATTAACAGAAAATAGCCAAGTAAGTGTTTCTGTATTAGACCTAAGTGGAAAAGAAGTAGGTACTAAAGTAATAAACAATTTCAGCAAAGGATCAAATAGCATTGAATTGCCATTAGATGAATTGTTGAATGGTTTCTATTTTGTAAGCATGGTTTCAGATAAAGGAGTTGTTACTTCAAAACTATCTGTCATAAAATAATTCAATCAATAGTAATAAATGAAAAGAGCGACCCGAATTTTGGGTCGCTCTTTTTTTATTTAAAAATAATGGGATCTAAAATTGGGTAATTTGCTCAAAAGCCATTTCTAGGTAATCTTCATTTTGTAATTCGGTGTATCTTTCAAAATTGCTTTTATCAAAGATGCGGAAGCTCATTCTATCCAAGCTCATAAATTCTAAGGCTTGCACACTTTCTTCAATCTTGCCATTTACACTTAGGCCAATCTTAAACTGTTTTACCGTTTGCCCCACACAATAGTTTTTGTTAGCCAAAACAGGTTTGTTAAAATGGGCTGCCTTGGTGAGCATATTGTTTGAACTGATATAGTTATAGAAATACAAATAGCTAATATCAATGGATTTGTAAAGCGTATTTATTTCTTCTTCAGATAGTTCTTTGATGATGAACAAGGCATTGTCTTGGTTGAGTTGGATAAAACTCTCGATTTCCTCACGCTGTGTTTCGTCAAACTCACTCATGTCAATTTTACCTGCAAACACAAAGAAGTACTTTTCTTCATCCACCAATTTTATTAAACGGATAAGTGCCAATATACCTTCGTTTTTTTCTACACCTAAAAGACCTACAATAACCCTTCCACGCGCTTGTTTATGAATTTCTTGTGGATAGTGCATCCCATTGTCTGATAGACTCAGGTTGCTCAATTCTGGAAATACCACCACTTTTTTATAAACCCTGCTACGAACCGAATTCAAAATAAACCTATCGAGGATGCAAACCCCAACGCAATTTTCTGACCTGAACAAATAATCAGGGTCGCTAAATTTTGGATCCACATTTAATTTCAGTTGATTGAGTTTGTAGGGTTCTGGATTTAAATACAGCCCGCTCCATTTGTAGCTAAAATTCCAATTTAGCAAACTTAAATTTACAGAATTGCGCAGCATATTGTCGATAGGGCAGAACAAAACAAACTCCACTTTGGCGCCAATCCCTTTTTCGGCCAATTGAATTTGCTTGCTCACATAGTTCCATCTTCCAATGGTATTGATAATACTCGGTTTGTTATCTTCAAACTCCTCACTGTCAATGGGGCGACAAAGCACATTGTTGGCGAATTTTGGAACATTTCTTTTTAAGGTAAATTCCATTTCGTCAAAATCGGGGCAGAGCACCACCACTTTTTTGCCAAGTTTCATCAGCATTTGTGCGTAAAATTGAGCATAGGTAAAAAACCTATTTTCCCTGTTGGGCACCACCAAAGCTATACAGTATAAATCGCTGAGCATAATTTTCAGCAAAATTTGTCAATTAAATTGGGCTTCTTTGAAAACTATATTCACACAAACTTGTATAAGTATAAAGGGTTGAATAGTAAAGAGAACAAATATTTTTAACTTTTTTTTCAAAACCTCTTTACTAATTATCAAAAATTTATATTTTTGCAGCCCTATAAATTGTCTGATGGTGTAACTGGCAACACGACTGATTTTGGTTCAGTAGAGTCTAGGTTCGAGCCCTAGTCGGACAACAAAATAAATTTGAAAGAGTTAATTCGTTTGTTTTAAGCGTTTTATATCTCGAGCAATTGAAAAACAAATGTCTATAACTAACGAAGTAAAGCTATTCACTGGCACAAATTCAAAATATTTGTCTGAGAAAATAGCGAAAGCATTTGGTAAACCATTAGGTGATTTATCAATAAGTAAGTTTAGTGATGGCGAATTTCAACCAAGTTTTAACGAATCGGTTAGAGGCTGTGATATTTTTTTAATACAATCAACCTTTCCCAGTTCCGATAATTTAGTTGAATTACTTTTAATGATTGATGCAGCCAAAAGAGCATCGGCACACTATATCACAGCAGTTATTCCTTATTTTGGGATGGCACGCCAAGATAGAAAAGACAAGCCGAGGGTTTCTATTGGTTCTAGGGTGGTGGCAGATTTGCTTACTACTGTAGGAGCAAGTAGGGTAATTACTATGGATTTGCATGCACCGCAGATTCAAGGTTTTTTTCAAATTCCAGTTGATCACTTAGATCCTTCTGTAATTTTTATACCTTATGTTAAAAGTTTAAATATTGGTTCCGATCTAATCATAGCATCGCCTGATATGGGTTCATCTGCAAGAGCAAGAACTTATGCTAAGGCCTTGAGTTGTGATATGGTAGTGGTGGATAAAGAGAGAAGAAGAGCGAATGAAATCGCCTCTATGACTTTAATAGGGGATGTAAAAGGTAGGCATGTGGTGATGGTTGATGATATTATTGATACAGGTAATACTTTGGCTAAAGCAGCGGCTCTTTTGCTTGATAAAGGTGCATTAAGCGTGAGAGCCATGTGTACACATCCTGTTCTTTCGGGTAAGGCATATGAAACCATCGAAAATTCAGTGTTAACTGAATTGGTAGTTTGCGATACTTTGCCTTTAAGAAAAGAATCGAGTAAAATAAAACAACTTACTACGGCTGCATTATTTGCCGATGCTATAGTAAATATAACCGAACATGGTTCGATAAGTTCTCTGTTCGAAATAAAAGATAATAATTAAACAAAGGAAGAAATGAAAACAATAGCAATGTTTGGCAACAAGCGCGAAGGATTAGGTAAAGCATTAACTAAGACTGTTCGTAACGAAGGAAAAGTACCTTGTGTGCTTTATGGAGCTAAAAACCATATACACTTTAGTATCTATCGTGAAGATTTTAAAATGTTAGTGTACACTCCAAATACATATAGAGTTCAACTTGACATTGATGGAACTATTTATAAAGCTATTCTACAGGATATGCAGTTTCATCCAGTAAATGATACCATTGTTCACGCTGATTTTTTCGAAATTGATGAAACTCAAAATGTGGAAATAGATATTCCTGTAAAATTTGTAGGTAACTCAATAGGTGTTCGTCAAGGTGGTAAAATGGTTGTTAAATCGCAAAAACTACGAGTTAGAGCATTACCTAAAAATTTACCTGACAGTATTGATGTTAACATCGAAACATTAGAGATTGGCAAATCGATAAAAGTGGCTGATATCACAGTAGAAAATATGATCTTGTTGGATTCTCCTAACAATCCAATTGTAACAGTTAAAACTACTCGTGCAGCGGCCGAAGCAGCTACAGCAGCAGCTAAAGACGTTAAAGGTAAAAAATAATTTATCAAATAAATATTTAAAAACCTTGAAGCCATGCTTCAAGGTTTTTTTTTGAATAAAATATCACAACCATTTGTGTTAAAATTGTAGTGTATGAAATATTTGATTATAGGACTTGGAAACATTGGAGACGAATACGCTCACTCCCGACACAATATTGGGTTTGATGTTGCTGATGAATTAGCAAAGAAACACAATGCCACTTTTGAAACGCAACGTCATGCAGATTACACTAATTTGAGTATTAAAGGGCGTCAATTGCATATTATCAAACCTAATACATATATGAATCTTAGCGGAAAAGCAGTGCGTTACTGGATGCAAGAGCTCGACATCAAAGTGGATAATATTTTCGTGTTAGTAGATGACCTTGCCATTGATTTTGGCAAACTTCGTATTCGTGGCAATGGAAGTGATGCTGGACACAACGGATTGAAAAATATTAATGAACTACTGCTTACCCAAAACTATCCACGCTTGCGCTTTGGCATTGGAAACAATTATTCTAAAGGTCGTCAGGTTGATTATGTTCTAGGCAAGTTTAACAGCGAAGAACAAAAGTTTTTACCCGAATTAATTGACAAGTCGGTGAAAGCTACAGAAAGTTTTGCATTGAGAGGCTTAGCCAATACGATGAATGAGTTTAACAAATAAGATTTTATTTCTTATCAATCATCTTGTAAAGCTCATCTAACTTAGGAGATAGAATAATTTCAGTTCTGCGGTTTTTAGCCCTTCCTTCAGGGGTTTCGTTGCTCAGTTTTGGCATATACTCACCACGACCAGCAGCAGTAAGTCTTTTAGCATTCACATTGTTTTCATCACTAAGTAGGCGCACAATATTGCTTGCTCGTGCTGTACTTAAATCCCAGTTATCGGCAAATTTATCTGTTTTTATGGGCTTGTTATCTGTATGACCTTCAATAAGCACATCGACATCTGAATTTTTATTTAAAATATCAGCCACTTTCTTTATCACCTCTTTTCCTTTGTCTTCAACATCAGCACTTCCTGATTTAAATAATAGCTTGTCAGACAATGAAACATAGACTTTTCCATTCTTCATTTCAACAGTTAGCTCATCAGAATTGAAGCTTAATAAAGCTCTTTTTACCACTTCATTTAACGCATTGGTAATGGAGTCTTGCCTGCGGATATAGGCTTCTAATTCAGCTAGTCTTTTTTCGCGTTGGGCCAACTCATCTCCTTTTTGTTTCAATGCCATGTTTAGTTGTTCGGTTTTATTTAAGGAAGATTTTAGCAAATCGGTGTAACGGGCGTTCATCTCAGAATAATCTACTTGTAGGCCTTTGTGTTTTCTATCAAGATCGTTATAACGAGTGTTTAAATCATAATAATCGTTGGTCAATTGACGATAAGCTATACCTCTTTCGGTCGTGTCTTTTGCATATTTAATGCTCAATTCAAATAATGAATCGCGCTGAGAAGTTGATTTTTTCAATCTATCACTCATAAATAGGTTATGTGATTTTTGCTTAAATCCTTTTGGATTTTTATATGCACCTTTAGGTTCGCCTATTTGAGCAAATAATTTAGTTGCTATAATAAGAGCGAAAACGAATGACAGTATCTGTTTCATGTGAATGAATAATTTGAAGTGCAATTTTTTGATTATTAAGCAATATATCACCATTGTTTTATACAGCGTATATGTGGAATGAACATATTTAACTACTATACTATTAAACTATCAATTATTTTTTTAATTTGGCATCCTCATAAATTCATGAAAAAGGTATTACTAATTGCCATTATTTTAGCTTGTTTGGTTGCTTGCGATACTCGAACATATTTTGAAACCAACGTGAAATCGTATAGTGCATTGGTTAAAGGCGATTATAAAACATCACTCAACGAAATTGAAAATAACAAATACTTGAAAGCTGCGTATAACAAACAGTTATACTTAATGGAAAAGGGAAGGCTTCTGCAAATTATAGGTGATAACGAACAAGCCGCAAAATTATTAAATGAAGCAGATGAACTATCTGATTCTTGGAGCAATGCCAAAGTGCGAACAGCTAATGGCTTCATCAATATTTCTCACAAAACACCTAACAATTATTTTTCGGGGCAAAATACCATTGAAACAAACTTACCCAGCCAGCTGTTTACATCCTCTAGAAAGAAAACATACAGAAGCGAACACTATGAAAGAATGATGCTAAACTATACCAAAGCTATAAGCTATATAAACATGTCAAAAAGGGATGAAGCGTTGGTTGAAGGAAAAAGATTATTGCTATTTTCTGAACAATTAGATGTTTTAAAACAAGTTGAAACAAATTATATAGAATATGTGAGCGACCCGTTTCCGCAGCTATTTGCCGGCATTTTGTATGAGTGGGATGGTGATTATTCAAATGCCTTTATTTCATTTGAAAATGCGTATAATATTTATCTAAAAAAGGGTGTTATGAATGTGTATGGTCTTGCCATACCTCAGCAACTTAAAATTGATATTCTTGCCCTTGCTTATAAACTTGGCTTCAACGACAAATTAGAATATTATCAAAACTTATTTGGGGTGAAATATACAGCCCCAACCAATCATTCTGAATTGCTATTGTTTATTGAAGATGGATACATAGCAAGCAGAAACGAAGAGGTGAAATACTATTTGTTTGATACCATCAGGGGATATGCCATTGATAATACAGACAGAGGATTTGGAGGTAGACTTTATCTGCCAAGCTATTTAAATCATTATACCGAGAGAAACATTAGCATTACAGCCAACAAACAAGCTATGGGATTTACTACCATACGCAACAATCAATATGTAGTGATGAACACCCTATACAGCCGGGTGCAAAAAGAAAGAGCTAATATGATAACGACTTATCTTAAATCGGTAACAGCTAAAAACAATGGGAACACCGCTGCGCATGTTGACACAAGAAACTGGCAAAGCATTTCGGCCAAAGTAGCCTATGTTCGAATTCCATTGCTATACGACTCTAACAATGAGATTGTGATAACTGCAGGCAACAAACAATATACATTGAACATAGTAGGAACAAGTGGCTTGCAGATTAAGCATATTAGAGTTGATAATTTTAATTAATAAATACCTGACAATCTCAAAAACCCCATAGCCACCACACGCTTTAGCGTATTCGCAATGTGCCCAAGGGGCACCATGTATTGCAAAAGTGGATTTTGTTTTAAGCTAACGGTCAAGTGTAAGAAGCGTGCCGTTTACCTTAGACCTACGCGCATGGCGTCAGCCTAGCGTTTATCATAAAAACGGCATGATTTCTTGCACATTGTTACCTGCTGGGCGATGATCAGTCATTTTCTAAATTTACTAATTCATAATTTGTACTCCGTCCACCAGCTAAATCTTTTTGTAATACGTGTTTATTTATTAAATCATTGATGTCCCTTAATGCAGTATCTGCAGAACATTTTGATATTTTTGCCCATTTTGATGATGTTAATTTTCCAGTAAAACCATCTAACATTTTATTTATAATTAAGATTTGTCTATCATTAAATATTTGTGTCGCATGTTTGTTCCAAAATTTATGTTTGTATAAAACATTTGCAAGGATTTGTTCTGATTCTTTAAGTCCATTTTTCAAACACACTAGAAACCAAATTAACCAATTTGTTATGTCAAGTGATCCCTTTTGTGTTTTTTCTAATATTTCATAATATTCTTTTCGCTCTATTCTAATTTGAGCAGACATACTATAAAACCGTTGTGCTACACCGTCTGATTTGGTTAGTAACATATCTGTTATTGCTCTAGCAATTCTTCCGTTTCCGTCTTCGAATGGATGTAATGTGATAAACCATAAATGAGCCAATCCTGCTTTTATTACTAAATCTGTTTTATCATTTTGATTAAACCATTTTAAAAATAAATCAAGTTCTGATTTTAATAAATTTGCATCTGGTGCTTGATAATGTACCTTCTCTTTACCCATTGCTCCTGAAACAACTTGCATTGGTCCAGTTGAATCATCTCGTAATTTTCCTACAAGAATTTTATATATTCCACTTCTTCCTGTTGGAAATAAAGCCGCATGCCAATCATATAAGCGTTTTTTTGTTAATGGCTTATTGTAATTTTGAGTTGCATCTAACATCATTTCAACAATTCCATCAACGTGCCTATCTGATGAAATTAATCCAGATATTTCCATTCCTAATCTTCTTGCTATTGAAGACCGGACTTGTTCAGGATTTAATATTTGACCTTCTATTTCGGATGTCTTAATTATGTCAAGAGTTAATGTTTGTAATTCCGCTTCATTTCTTAATTCGAATCCAAGCGATTCCATTTTTCCAATCATTTTCCCTTGCAAATGTCTTACTTGAGATAATAATGAAATGATCTCTTCATTTTTCCATTTGAAGTTTGGCCAATCATTGTATTGATAAATATATACTTTCATAGTCTGCATTTTTTGCGGTAAATATATTAATTATTCTCCGCGCTCACAAATATTCTCATTATTTTTTGCGGTAAAAATCATCATTATTCTCCGCAGATTTTTTTTGGAGCCTTGCAGCTAACGTCAGAGTGTGAAAAAACTATTCACAAACTGAATGTAATAATGAGGATAAAAGTAGAAAAGACAAAGCAAATAAAATTGTTTTTTTGAGTAGTCAAAACACATGGAATACATTACACCTCATAACCGCACACAGATTGAATTTAGTAGCTTGGATGACATTGTAGAACAAGACAATCAAGTTAGATTTATTGAAGCTTTTGT
>CAIVPY010000012.1 GCA_903907885.1 uncultured Bacteroidota bacterium | reverse complement strand
CGATTTGTGGTAATCTGAATGCTGCCCTGTGAAGAAATGCAACACAGGAATGTCTTTTAAGTAAAAAGATGTTTGGTCTGATGGGCCAATGCCTGCCGAGTCGAAGCCAAGTTTAAGGCTGGTGTTTAGGTGTGAAAAAATAAAGCTGTAATTGGCACTTGTGCCCACACCATACACCATCAATTTAAGTGTACTATCGTTCAATCGGCCAATCATGTCCATATTGAGCATGCACTGAACATCTTTCAAATCGATGGTAGGGTTGTTTGAAAAATATTTTGAACCAATCAAACCATCTTCTTCACCCGAAAAACAAATGAATAAGAAATTGCATTTTTCTTTGGTATTGTTTTGACTAAAATACTTAGCCAAGGCAATTACCCCAGCCGTTCCCGAAGCATTATCGTCAGCACCATTATGAATAAGCATTTTGTTTTTGTCTAACGAGGATGGGTGCTCACGAAAACCCAAATGGTCGAAATGCCCACCGATAACAATGGTATAAGGGGCTTGGTTGTCAAGATAACCTACCACATTGCTGCCATTTTTCTTCTTTCCTTGTCCGATGGTATCATGAGGTGTAGAAAGGGTTTTATATTCAAAATGCTGCAAATATCCCTTGCTTCCTTTGGGCTTTAGCCCAAAAAGTTCAAATTGTTTTTGAATGTATTTGTAGGCAAATTTTTCACCTTTGGTGCCTGGCTCACGGCCTTGTAATTTGTCGTCAGCCAAATAACTGATGTGACTTTTGATATCAGCTTCTTGCACTTGTGCTAAAGATAATTTGCTTGAGATGAGAAGCAGTAGGACGATGTTTTTTAGTTTCATTTTTGTTTGATTTTATGATACCGCCTTTCAAAGCAGTATAAATGAATTGATTATTCTATCTATTGCCGAGCCTTTCAAGGCTCGGCTTTTAATTTTTTATCTATTGCCATGCCTTTCAAGGCATGGCAATAGATAAAGGCCCGGCAATTTTATTCTACCCAATCAGCCAAAAATAGATTGGTATCTCGTGTGCCATGGTTATTGCGATTTGACGAAAATACCAATTTTTTGCCATCAGGAGAAAACATAGGGAAGGCATTAAACATACTTTCGTTGGTGATGCGTTCTAAATTCTTGCCATCTGCGTCAATCATAAATAACTGAAAATCGTAACCTTTTGTTGAATGGTGATTGCTCGAGAAAATAATTTTCTTGCCATTGGGGTGAAAGAAAGGAGCCCAATTGGCTTTGCCCAAATGTGTTACTTGTTTAAGGTTGCTTCCATCAATGTTGCAAGTGTAAATCTCCATATTGGTAGGGGCTACAAGGCCTTTTGAAAGGTAATCTTTGTATTCTTTTACCTCTTCATCCGTTTGTGGACGAGAGGCTCTGAACACCAATTGCTTTCCATCAGGTGAGAAAATGCACCTCCATCATAACCTAAACCAGAGGTAATTTGCTTTTGATTTTTGCCATCAATATCCATAATCCAAAGGTCAAGGTCGCCACCGCGGGTGGAGGTGAAAACAATTTTGTCTCCCTTGGGAGATACCGTAGCTTCGGCATCATAGCCAGGGCTGTTGGTCAATTGTTTGGTGATTTTTCCATTCAAGTCGGACACGAAAATGTCGAAACTTTCATAAATGGCCCATAGGTATTTAGCGCCACGTGGTGGCTCAGGAGGACAATCATTGGATGCCAAATGTGTTGAGGCAAAAAGGATGGATTTGTTGCCCGGCATAAAATAGCTGCAAGTGGTACGGCCAAGTCCAGTGCTAATCAGTGGCGGATGGTAATTGGTATCTTTCTTTGCTTCTTCAATATTCATGTTGAATATTTGGTCACATTGTAAGCCCCAAGCCTTGTTATTGCTCTGAAAACTCAGGTTCTTATTGTCAAAACTCCAATAAGCTTCAGCATTATCACCACCATAGGTGAGTTGTTTCAGGTTTTTGAAATGCTTTTCAGTGTTTTGGGCCATGCCATGCAGGGCCATAAAAGAGAGTATAAAGAGGATTGTCTTTTTCATGTATGTTTTGTTTTGACGATTGCAAGATGCAACAATGGCAAATGTAAGAAGAATATACCATGTCAAATAATGGTCAGCTTAAAACCCATAAAAATCACAAAATTTCAGTTTTGCCGACTATTTGACAGCCAATTGCCTTTAGGAACGTCATTTGACTATTGAGATTGAAATAACAATTAGTAACAAATTATCAATTAACCCATTTTCAAATTATTTAATTATGTCAGAAAAAGGAACCATATCGGTACATACCGAAAACATCTTTCCCATCATCAAAAAGTTTTTGTATAGCGACCATGAAATCTTTTTGCGTGAGTTAATTTCAAATGCAGTAGATGCTACCCAAAAGTTGAAAACCCTAGCCTCTATGGGCGAAATGAAAGGCGAATTAGGTGAAACCAAAATAGTGGTAAAATTGGACAAAGACAATAAGACCCTTCATATTATTGATAGAGGTATTGGTTTAACTGAAGAAGAAGTAAAAAAATACATCAACCAAGTGGCCTTTAGTAGTGCCGAGGAGTTTTTAGAAAAATATAAAGACAATGCCAACCAAATCATTGGTCATTTTGGTTTGGGTTTCTACTCAGCCTTTATGGTGGCCAAAAAAGTGGAGTTGGTTTCATTGTCGTACAAAGAAGGTGCAAAAGCTGTTAGATGGACCTGCGAAGGCAGCACTGAGTTCGAAATAATGGATGATGCCAAAACCGATAGAGGAACTGAGATTATTCTTCATTTGGCTGATGATGCTTTGGAATTCAATGATAATTTTAGAATCAAAAATATTTTAGATAAGCATTGTAAATTCTTACCTATCGAGATTGAGTTTGAAGAGAAAATCATAAACAATACCCAACCTCTCTGGACAAAAGCTCCTGCTGATTTGAAAAAAGAAGACTACGAGCAATTCTATCGCGAATTGTATCCAATGAGCGAGCCACCTTTGTTCTGGATTCATTTGAATGTGGATTATCCTTTCAATCTTACTGGAATTTTATACTTCCCTAAGATTAAAGATGAGTTTGAAGCACAACGCAACAAAATTCAATTGTATAGCAACCAAGTTTTCATCACCGATTCAGTTCAAGATATTGTCCCTGAGTTTTTGATGTTGTTGCATGGTGTGATTAATTCTCCAGATATTCCGTTAAACGTGAGTCGTAGCTATTTGCAAGGTGATGCGAATGTGAAGAAAATAAATGCACACATTACCAAAAAGGTAGCTGATAAGTTGGAAGAGATTTTTAAAACAGATAGAAAAGAGTTTGAAGAGAAATGGGAAAATGTTGGAACCTTTGTTAAATATGGTATGATAGCTGAACCTAAGTTCTATGATAGAGCAACCAAGTTCTGTTTGTTGCAAAACATAAAAGGCGAAAACTATACCATTGAAGAATACAAGGAGAAGGTTTCAGTATTGCAAACCGATAAAGAAAATAAAGTAGTTTTCATTTATTCAAACAATCCATTGGCACAAGATTCATTTATCAAAACCATTGAGAAACGTGGCTATGATATATTGAAATTGAATGGTGTTTTGGATGGTCATTTTATCTCAACCTTAGAAAATAAATTCGAAGGTGTATCCATGAAGCGCGTGGACTCTGAGTCGGTAGATAAATTGGTTGATAAAGATACCAAAAATGAATCTGTTCTGAGTGCGGATGATGAAAAGGCATTGAAAGAAGCTTTCGAAAATCAATTTAAAGCCGATGTGAGATTTAAATTTGAAACTGAAGCACTAGCTCCAGATGATAATTTCATAAGTATTATCAAGCCTGAGTGGGAGCGCAGAATGAAAGATATGGCTGCCATGCAGGGCATGAATATGTTTGGAGCCATGCCTGAATCTTGGAATGTTATCATTAATAGCAATCATAGTCTTAGCAGTAAATTGGTTAAAATAACTGACGATATTGAAAAAGAAGGCCTTCTAAAAAATGCTTTTGATTTAGCTTTGCTATCTCAAAACCTTTTGCAAGGTGAAGCACTAACTAACTTCATCAACAGAAGTTATGGAATGTTATAAAAATTTTTATACTAATTTAATAAACACTTAAAATGGAAAATATAAAAAACGGGTAACCGCTTTGTTTTATTGGGTTTGAGTGAAGGGAATTGAAAGTTATTTCAATTCCCTTTTTTTATTCATTTAAAAAAGCAAATAATTGAAATAAGCATAAGACCATTTTTATAAACTAAATTTGGAAGCAAAGGCTTTAGTAGCTTATTATTGTGTTATGCAATTTGTTTATCCGGGGTTTTTATTTGCCTTATTTGCCATATCCATACCTATCATAATCCATCTGTTTAATTTCAGAAGGTATAAAAAAATAGTCTTTAGCGACATTCGTTTCTTAAAACAAGTTATCGAAAAAAACCAAAAACAACAGAACATAAAAAACTGGTTGGTATTGCTATGTAGGATTTTAGCCATATCGTTTTTAGTGATTGCATTTGCCCAACCTTACCTACCTTTTCAAAAAAACAAAAGCATTCAAAAGGATAAAACAGTTAGCATTTTCATAGATAACAGTTTTAGCATGAGTACAATGGGTAAAGAAGGTGAACTGCTCGAAACGGCTAAAAACAAGGTCCGACAAATAGTTGATGTGTATAAAAACGACTGCCAATTTCAATTGCTTAGCAACGATTTTGAAGGTAAACACCAAAGATTGGTTAATAAACAAGATTTTCTAAACATGCTTGATGAAATAACATTAAGTGCTTCAAACAAAAACCTAAGTCAAATCTTATCACGTCAATCGCAAGCTTTAAGTCAGAATAACAGCGAAAGAATCTCTTACATCATCAGCGATTTTCAAGAGAAACAACTTAATGCTACAAGCTACGAAATGGATTCAAACTTATTGGTAAAATTCATACCCATTGAAGCAGAAAAACAACAAAATATTTTCATTGATTCAGCTTGGCTTTTAACACCTTTAATAAAACCTAATTCACCCGTTACATTAAAGGTTAGACTAAGAAATGAAAGTGATGATAAATCGGAAAACCAACCCTTAGTTTTAACAATAAACAAAGTACAAAAAGCTTTACAAAATTTCAGTTGTGAGAGTCATTCTTATGTCGATATAGACCTTACTTTTACAAGCAGTAAAGAGGCTTTTCAAAATTTTGAGTTGAGTATCATTGATAACCCCATCACCTTTGACGATAAACTCTATTTTACCATTTCGCCAAGCTACAAAGCTGAAGTGCTTATCATTAATGATAAAAAAGATAATGCCTTCTTAAACCAAGTGTTAAAGGTGGATGACTATTACCAAAGTAGCATACAAAATATTAAACAACTCGACTTTTCGGCTTTTAAAAACAAGCAACTTATCATACTTAACGAAGCTGAAAACATTTCTACAGGTTTGATTGAAGAACTAAAAAAACAAGTATTGAATGGTGGCTATTTGCTTATTATTCCACCTTCAAACAGTTCTCAAATGCAGGGTCTGAATGCTCTATCATCTAGTTTGTCAAACATACAATATGCTGAACTAACTAGGCAAGAATTGAAGATTGATAAGATAAATACACAAGATGAATTGTTTAAAGGGGTATTCAACAAACATCCTCAAAACATTGATGCCCCTAGTTTGCATGCCTATTATCCTTTTAGTATTTCATCAAGCACAAGAGGTTCTGATATTTTTTCCCTCAATAACGGAAGCCCATTTATCTTCAAATCGGATCTAGGAAAGGGAAAAATATTCTACTCTGCCTCGCCATTTAGTGATGAATTTAGCTCATTTCAAAAACATGCCTTCTTTGTTCCTTTCATTTTAAAAATTGCTATAGGAAAGCAAATAGCACCTGAATTGTATTATACCATTGGCAAAGACAAGTTAATTAAATTCAAAACTGAGAATGATGATAAAATTGGGTATATCAGCAAAGATAAGTTTGAAATGGTAGCAAATATCAAAAACAATCAGGAAAGTAAAACCATGTTTGTTGATGAGCAAATAAATGATGTAGGTTCCTATCATATTAAGGGAGCAGACAAAACCAAATTGCTTGCAAGTGTTTCATTCAATTACAATAGAGTGGAATCGTATATGGGAAATTTCACGAAAAGCGATTTGGAGAAGATTAACCCATCGGCCGAAATCATTAAAGAAGATATCAGCACTATGAAGAAAAAAATCGAATTAGAGGAATATGGAATTTCGTATTGGAAATATGCTCTTTTAGCAGCTTTCGCTTTTATCTTGATTGAAATACTTTTGCTTAGGATAATGAAATAGATATAAGTTATTCTGTATTTGTTTCAGTAATAGGAGAGTCTAAAAAGATAATTTTATTTTGTCTTTGTCTTCTTGCTATGTTTTTATTTTCTTGTTTAGATGCTAGATCAATAGCTACATTTAACTCATAACCCAACAACAGAATATACATATTAATATAAATAAGCATCATAATTACAATAAGCACTCCTATAGACCCATATACTTTATTATAAGTGTTAAAATAATTAACATAATATGAAAATCCTGTGGTAGTTATCAAAATGCTAACGCAAGCAAAAACAGCACCTACTG
>CAIVPY010000011.1 GCA_903907885.1 uncultured Bacteroidota bacterium | reverse complement strand
TAGACAATAAACTAAACATTTATTTTGCTGATAGGAAGAATAGTAGAATTAGGGTAATTAATGCATATAGTGGAATAATTTCCACGTTTGCAGGAAATGGTATCGAAGGATATGGAGGAGATGATAGTGCAGCTGTATTTGCTAGAATGAAGGAACCATATTGTATTACATCCGACAAACAAGGCACCATTTATTTTGCTGACCTATATACGCAAAAAATCAGAAGAGTTGATGCTCTAACAGGTATTATTACATCCATTGCAGGCATGGGAACAAGTGGCTTTTCTGGTGATAATGGACCCGCTATAAATGCAACATTTGAAGAAATTGTTTGTTTGGCCATTAATAAAGCTGGCAACCTACTAATAGGTGATAATGGAAATAATAGAATTAGGGAAATTGATATGAAAAGTGGCATTATTAACACCGTAGTTGGATCTGGTGAATATGGTTATTCGAAAGATACACTTCCTGTGCTATTAGCAAAAATTGGTAGCCCATATGGAATCTGTTTAGACAACTCCAATAATATGTTTATTTCTGATATAAATAAAAATACGATACGCAAAGTCACTGTTTCTAACAACGCTAATCTTATTAATATTGTCCTTGATACAGGAAGCATAACTCCTAATTTTTCAAGTACCATTTTTAATTATCAAACAGCTTTTTCTTTTAAAACAAAAGCTGTAAAAATTACTCCCTCATCAGCTGACACATCTTCAAATATCATGATAAAGCTAAATATTGAATCCTATGTTAAAAATAAAAGTGGTGATGAATCTGGGCTGTTTTCTTTAAAGCAAATAAATAACCTATTAGAAATAAAAGTAACTGCCAATGATGAAATAAGTACCAAATCCTATTTCATCAATATAACCAAGGTAGCGCCAATTCCCCCAAGTAATTTGATTTATGATCAATCCAATATTGTAGCTGTCAAAAACAAAACCAATATTAATTTAATCCCGAGCTATTCAGGTGATACAATATTAGAATTCACAGTGAGCCCGGAATTGCCGTCAGGCATAACTATTAATCCTATTAATGGCTTAATAAGTGGCACACCTAAAGTTACTTCACCAACCACTCAATATGTAGTAAGCGGATCAAATTTGAGTGGCAAAACGAATACTATTCTTACTATAAGAGTGGACGATAATGTATTTGTTAATGATAATAATACCTTTAATAGTTTTGGGTTTAATCCTAACCCATTTGAAAATGAAATTGAACTTTCTTTGTTTACAAATAATAATGAACAAATCATATTCATTCTAACAGATGCTTTAGGCAGAGAGCTGTTAAGTACCGAACTACTTCTTTCGAATGGCAACAACAATGTAAGAATTTCGAATTTGGAATCATTACAAGCGGGTATTTATTTTGGGCGCTTTAAAAAAAATAATTTTAAATCAAATTCATATAAACTATTGAAAAGATAAAAACACTCCGCTATTCAACATTATTGCATAACGTATGTTGAACTACAGCCATAAAAAAGATGTTTACCCTATCCAAAAGGCAGGTGTTGATCAATTACCCAATATGACCAATAGAGAAAAACAAACAGAATATTCAGATAGCTATACTTATAGTAGTTTTTCTCCTAACAAACAACTAAAATTTAATATGCCTTTTAGCAGCATAGGATTTAATATTGGTGTGAGATATATGATAAAATAATATTTCAAAACAAAAAGAGTAAGAAAAGTTAGGTAATTCATACATTTTTTATTATTGAACGCTATTAAACAAGCACTCAACGGCACATTTTGTCAGTTGAACGCTTATGGATAAGCATTGAACTCAAATAACTTAAAGTTCAATGCTATTTTGAATGCTCCTAATTCTATATTTGTTAGCGTGAAATCATTACTTGTATTTCTTTCTTTATTTTGGCTTGCTGAAAGCAGTGCATTAGAAAAACTGTCATTAAAAACCGTAGAGGAAAAAAATATTTCCATAGGAAACTATTCAAACTACAAAGCTACGGTAATATATTTCCTTTCACCCGAATGTCCATTGTGCCAAAGCTATTCTTTGAATATCAACCAACTTAAAAGCCAATTTGAAAGCAAAGGTTTCAGATTTTTCGGTATTGTTTCAGGCACTTACTTCAGCAAAACACAAGTCAAAAACTTTATCAAAGAATACAAGCTAAATATCCCTGTTTATATGGATACAAAAACGGCTTTTGCCAAACAATTATACGCTACCATAACTCCTGAAGTATTTGTACTTGGAAAGTTTCAAGAAACCTTGTATAGCGGTAGAATTGACAATTGGGCTTATGAGTTAAGTCGCAAAAGAAAGGTAATTACTGAACACAATTTGCTCGATGCCTTAACCGCCATTGACAAAAAGCAAAAAATCAAAACCACTAAAACCAAAGCCGTAGGATGTTATATAGAGTAAACTACTTTTATAAAGCTATTAAAAACGGTTTTACGTCATTGCGAACCATAGG
>CAIVPY010000010.1 GCA_903907885.1 uncultured Bacteroidota bacterium | reverse complement strand
TCCTTTTCACTGTGTCCTGCATCGCTGGCAGACGAAGCCATTACAAAACCTGCCCTGCCTGTTGGTTTCAGATAATTATAGAAATACTGTATCCAGATGTAATTGGCATTGTCATTTTTCGGGAGATTTACTTTGCCATCTAAAATTAAACGTGGGTCTTTCTTTACGGCATCTTTGGCTTTATCAACACCATCCACATTAAAGGGTGGATTTGCCATTACAAAATCGGCGCCGCCAACCAGGTCGTGTTTGTCTTCATAAAAAGTATTTCCTTCCTGTATATTACCTTCCAGCCCGTGAACAGTAAGGTTCATCTTTGCCAGCTTGGTATTGAGATCGGCTTTTTCCTGGCCGTAAAATGTAACTTTCTCGGCAGGTTTTAATCCTTCACTTTCTATGAAATAACCTGTTTGCACAAACATACCTGCACTACCACAAGCAGGATCAAATACAATACCGTGGTCGGGTTCAATTATATTTACAATGGTGTTTACCAAACTCATTGGTGTAAAGAACTCACCACCTTCCTGGGCTCCGGTCATGGCAAATTTTCCAAGGAAGTATTCATAAATCTTTCCAAACAGATCGCCTTCGGCCTTCTGCAACACTTCTTTATTAAAAATGCGAAGCAGTTCCCGTAACAGGTCTTTACTGAAAATGGAAAAATTCTTTGGCAATACACCTTTCAGGTTGTCGTATTCATCCTCGATCAGTTTCATGGCGTTGTCAATGGCTTCGCCTATGTCGGCACTTTCAGGCAATGCAACCAGATAGTCAAACTGAGCCTTGTCAGGAAGAAACATTGAGTTTTGTTCTTCAAAATCTTTTTTGGTCAGAGGTCGTTTGCCCCGTTGCGGATGCGAAGGCAGGGTTTTTTCCACTTCAATTTTTACTTTTTGAAAGCGGTTGTATGCGTGTCGTAAAAATATCAGTCCCAAAACAGGCATTGAGTATTGCGAAGCAGTCAGTTTACTGTTAGCTCTGAGTTGGTCTGCAGCTCTCCACAGCTCGGCTTCTAATTTTCTAAGTTGTTTTCCTTGCATTTATTCTTTATCTCTTTATGAAAAATTCGTATTCAAAGTTATCATTTAAATTGCTTACCATTCGGAATCATCGGTTTGGTTAATCTCCACTGTAGAAGCCATCGCTTTATACCGTTTAAAAACATCCAGACTGTCTTTGATTGCGTGGTATTCCTCGTGGTTTTTAAGCTCATCATCAATTATATCAAAAACCTTGTAGTTGGAGATCACAAAGCATTTTTTAATGGCTCTTGTAATTGCAACATTCAATCGGTTTGGGCTGTAGAAAAAGTCCAATCGCCTCATAGATTCTAAAGGATGAGAATTGGCAAAACTGTAGATTATATAATTTCTTTCTTGCCCTTGCATACCGTCAACCGTGTCAACTAACAAGGAATCAAAAGGCTTGGAGATAGACTTTGGCAACACCTTTTTTACCTCTTTTTTGATTTCTCTTACTTGTGCTCTGAAAGGTGACATAATACCGATGTCTTTAATGTTTACGCCATTCTGTAAAAGATCAGAAACCAATTCTGCTACAAGTTTCGCTTCATGTGGCGAACGTCCATTTGCATCAAAAACATTATGCAGAATTAGTTTATGAGGTTCGCTGTTTAAGACTTCAGAGTGATGATTTCCTTGATACCTTGTATTATCTTCCAGTGTGGTAGTTGCTGATTGAAGCAAATTAT
>CAIVPY010000009.1 GCA_903907885.1 uncultured Bacteroidota bacterium | reverse complement strand
GGCTTCATCGCTGCCATCCTCGGCACGCTGCTGTTCCCGAACCGGAGATCTGAAGAGATGTTTGACGAAGTATATGTCCGCCAGAACACCGGCCTCGGTATGGCCAAGGCTGTCGATCACTGATCTGCAGCTGATATGAGGTAACATTAAGGGGAAGGCTTTTGGCCTTCCCCATTATTGTTTACAATGATTAGCGAGTTCCGATGCGCACCTTTTTCTGGATGCTGCCACCATTTTTCAGGCCGGCAGTTACAAAGTAGATGCCTGAAGGCCATGATGAAACATCAATTCCAGTGATTCCTGAAGTATAATTGATGTTTTCCATGGTTTGAGTAATGAACTGCCAAATGGCATTGAACAAACTAATATTAAATCAATCGTAAGTGTTCATGATCTCATTTTTTTGAGGTATCCAGATTACTATAACAATATAGACGCTTACATTTACAAGAAGAAATTTAGGAATGCCTGCGAACATGCAACACATATTGTAAGTGCTAGTGAGCAAACCAAACAAGATATCATAAGTTATTTCAATACAAATCCATTAAAAATAAGTGTAGTTTATCAAGATTGTGATAAGCAGTTTTACGAAAAGCAATCAGATTTAAAGAAGGAATACGTGATTAAGAAATATGGTTTGCCTGAGCAGTTTTTTTTGACAGTTGGTACCATAGAAAAGCGCAAAAATCAATTAAGTATTTTGAAAGCAATAGCAAGTTTAAGAAACGTAAGTATTAAGCTTGTTATAGTGGGTAAGGCAACCGATTATAAGAAACAATTAGAAGAGTTCATAATTACGAACGACATACAAGAACAGGTAACCTTTGTTCCTAAAATAGATTTTGCTGATTTGCCTGCTATGTTTCAATTGGCTAAATGTTCAATATATATATCAGAATTTGAAGGTTTTGGTATTCCTGTTTTGGAGGCTTTAAGGTGTGAAGTTCCAAACATTGCAAGTAATGTTTCGTCTATCCCCGAAGTGGCTGGAGAGGCTGCTTTACTATGCTCTCCCACTGATGTGCAAACTTTAGCAAAACATATTTCTGAAGTTCATTCAAATCCTTCTTTAAGATTAGAATTAATAGAAAAAGGAAAATTACAATCCCTAAAAATAAATCCACAACACATTGCTGAGGATTTAATACATATTTATGAGATAAAATAAGATTATGTTCATCCAGAACTCAAGTTAACAAGTTGACTTAATATTTCTTAATCAAATAATCAAAGCGATAATTTGAAAAGGGCAAATCGTTTTTTTGCTGCATAAATTCACCTTTTAGTCCCAAGGCATGGCAAACAAGATTCATTTCAGCTTCGGACCAAAACTTACCCATATCGTTTTGTCCAAAAATATTTTGTTTGAACAATCTTAGTTTCTTGCTGAAGGTATTGTAGTAAACATCCTTTTTAGCCAAATCAGGCACATCTCCAATAAGAATTATAGATCCTAGCTTCATGTGCTTACTAAGATTTTTTATTAACTCAAACCCCTTTTGGTAGCTATCAAAATATTGGAATGAAAAATAGAGGACTATTTTATCAAACTGCTCGTCAAGTTGCAATTGAAGTGCATCTGTTTGCTTAAATACTATGTTTGAATCTTTATGTTTTATCTTGGCTTCGTTTATAAGCAATTCGGAAAAATCAACTGCAACTACTTGTTTGCAATATTTGGCTAATTCAGCACTTAGCAGACCGTTTCCACAGCATACATCTAAGAGTGAATCATTTGCTTGCAAGTCTATTTTCTGCTTAATATCATCTGCTATAAGACTTAAAGTTTGAAGTGGCATAACTACCCCATTCTTCAATCGCCCCACTTGCTTTTGGGCATTTCCTTCTAAGGATTTTTGGTTCCAAAATTCTTTCCAATTCATGCTTACTCGTGGTGGTAGGGTTCGTTTTTGATGATGGTAAAAGCCCTGTACAGTTGCTCTGCAAAAATCAAACGAATAAGTTGGTGAGAAAAAGTCATTTCAGACAACGAAATTTTAGCATTGGCCCTATTGTAAACATCTTGACTAAAACCATAAGCACCACCAATTACAAAGCAAATATGGCTATGCTGGATGGATAGCTTTTCTAAGTGTTTAGCAAAGGCAACAGAACCAAAAGTCTTTCCATTTTCATCTAATAAAATGATGTAATCATTGGGTTTAATCTTGGCTAAAAGCAAATCAGCTTCATTCTTTTTTATCTGCTCAATTTGATTTGACTTAAGTCGAGAGGGTAATTCAATCAAAAGGCTCTCAAACTTGCAGTAATGCTTGAGGCGAGATACAAACTCATCAAAGCCTGAATCCACAAACTTAAAATGGGTTTTACCTAATTGAATGAGTGTTACTTTGAGCATTTAATTAACCATTAGTTTTATTTTGTGTTACTTTTGATAACTCCAAAAGTAACCAAAAGAGTTTTGATTTTCAAGGTGCTTGCCATCGCCAATACCTAGCCTCAAAAAGATTTCCCCTTGCCGCTGAAAATCTTTTGCCCCGTGCTTTTGCCAATCACACATGCAAAATATTTAAGGCTGCACAAACCCTTGCTAAAATCTTTTTGCACGCACTATGAAAATCGCTTCGCATTCGGAATGCGTTTGCATCCGACCTACATAAAATCTGCCAGAAAATGTTTTGATTTTTTTGTGTATGGTGGCTATGAAAGCATACTTGAGTCATGCCTCTTTTTTACCTACAACTCTTTACTTCTTTCATGACGACTTAGTATGCGCTGCAAGAAAAAAGCAAATTACATTTTCAAAGATTGTATGTTAGTCTTGATTTTTTTGTTTCTTTTTTTATCAAGAAAAAAAGAAAGCTATAGAAAAAAATGTTGAACTAAAGAATTTGTTATTACTTGTTTTTTCTCAAATGATTTACCTCTTCTTTTAATCCAGCAATCATTCTTTCATATAAATCTTTTTCTCCTTCACCTATTTTATTAAATACCATTTGTGTGGCAGCATGACCACCTTTTTGGTTGTAGTTTTGTTGAACATAAACATTGTCTTCTCCTAGTAATGTAATAAGGTTTACATCCAATATCTCACACAAATCT
>CAIVPY010000008.1 GCA_903907885.1 uncultured Bacteroidota bacterium | reverse complement strand
TCATAGTAATCTCCCTTAGTAAGAATAATTATATATCACATTGTATAAAATATGCAAACATTATTTTGCATTAGCTTTTGCTTCATCTAAGCTGTCAAAGTAGCCCAAGTTTTTATTACCGTTGCTTAGTCCGTATTTAACCTTGTCGCCATTAAAGTAAACACCAATAGTCCAGTTGCCTGACGCATAATGATACTTGTCGTGTTCAATCCATTTCATTTATAAACCTTTCAGACATAACAAGACACGAGATGGTGGACTACACCAACATCATGCCATTACAATAAAGTAACCACATCTAGCCATGAGCTTCTTATTCTATCTATCAGCCGTTCTTTACGAGAACCACACGCTAATTCCACCAATTTAGCTGTTTCCCCCAGTACCTAAGAAAGTCTGGGCGGCATCGTGTCTTTTAATCTAATGCCATCACTTTTCTTGTCAGCAGCCGTGACATGGCTCATTGCTTAAGCTGGACAGTAGCTTACGGGCATAAAAAAAGCCCTAATTGGTTCTGACTCTCTCTGTCCGCCAACAGATGCTAATTGAATAGCTGAAAGCCAAAACCGATTAAGGCTTTGATTAATGTAGCGGCATTAATGTTGTTACTATATATTATTTTATTCTGAATTGCTAGAAATATTTAATGCTTGTTTTGCATATTCTATAGAAATGCTTGGATAGGCTGATTGATTATCCATAATCTTTTTAGCCCAATCTTTATTTGCTTTACTTGTTTGTTTTAGTTTTTTAGATTCTTTAACTACTTCATTAGCTTTAGCTTTAAATTTTACGGCTTGTTCTTTAGTAACTTGTTCAGCAACTACAATTTTTGATTGTAATTCTTTTTGACAGTTATTAACTATAATCTTGTGGATAAGTTTGTCATAGTTATCCACATATTTATCAAATACTGATTGCACAATATTAAATGGAAACTGCCCTAAACTATTCCACCAGCCATCATAACTTTTCTGAGTACATTCTAGTTTATACACGTCATACACAGTTTTAATTAAATTATTAAATTCTCTTTTTTCGCCTTCTTTCATTTTAAATACTCCTCTATAGCTTTTTTAGCTTCATCAAATCCGTAGCAGACAACAGCTAAGTAGTTCATTGAACTAGCTGCGCCCATAAAATCTTTTTGGCTGTCAGATAGTTTGCCTTTAGCACTTTTTAATTCAATAAACATTCCGTGATAACCTGATTTAGGACACATTAGAAAAATGTCAGCAATCCCAGCAACCAATCCCTCTGATTTCATATAACTGACCTGTGCATAACTACGCTTTGCAGCATTTGGAATTGCAAACATAACCAGCTTAGGATGTTGAAGTTTGAACCATTTAAATAACAATGATTGTATTTGATGTTCTGTCATAACAAATAACCTTTTTGTTGCATAAAATCTATTGGATGTTTAGCGTGTTTTTGATGGTTACAAGTAGGACAAAGCAATTGTATGTTTTTATAATCATTTGTTCCGCCCAAAGCAATAGGCATAATATGGTCTAAATGGTATTTAATAAGTTTATTTTTACAAACAATACATTGATTATTTTGCAATGTTAATAAAGTTTTATAGTAATCTTTGGGATATGACCCTGCTGCTTCTTTTCTTTTGCCAAAATACCAATTGCTAATATGAGCATTGCCATGTTTGTAATTTGGATTTTCTTTTCCCAATAAAGACGTAGTCATATAAATTGCATAACATTTTCTAGAACAACAAGTGCCTTCTGTATGCTCATGTGATTTTTTTATTAAAATAAGTGTTGAACAGACTTTGCAATATTTTTTTATTCTATTTTCATTTGCTTTTATAGTCATTACTTTACCGTTAAATATAGCACTACAACTTCTACTGCAAAAATTACCACTTTCTAATATATTTTTTTTCTTTAAATTTAACTCTACATTACATTGTTTACATAATGTTTTAATTAAACCGCCCTTCCAATTTGGATTATCTTTACCACCTGTTGGCATACATTTTTGAGAGCAATATAAAGCCTTATGTCTGCATGGCGGAACTTTAAATTCATTATTACAAGTAATACATTTTTTATAGATTGGCATATGATATGTCCTTATTCAACTGTGAGTGAGTGTGTCGGCAATTAGGTGGAATAAGCACCTTCAACTTACCTGCTCTCCAGCAACCGACAGCTAATTATATGCTTATTTATTATCTATTTCAATTATTTTAAATAAATGTATAAATAATGCTTGACACATGTATTTATTATATGCGATTATTACACATCGCAACAAATTATGCGATTAACTTAATAGAAACGGTGGAGATACAAAATGACATACGAGATTAAAGAAGTAAACGAAAGTAAATTTGAACTACTTAAAAATGGTAAGTTAATAGATACTTACACCAACTATAAAATGGCAGCAGTTGCCATGTCACAACATAAGTTTTATTCAAACAAACGCTTTGCAGATACAACAGCTAAAAATTTAAACTTCATTAATAACTATGATGGGATTAATCATGCTTCCAGATAACTCACATTACTTACTTACAGACATTGGTCTTGTTAAGATTATTGAAGAACTTAAAGCAATGCAAGATGACTTTAAAGAATTAGAAGCGCAATTAGCTAAACGTGAATTGGAGAATAAAAATGAAGGATTATAAAAACAGCGTAGTTAAAGAAGATGTTTACGGTAAAGTTTTACTAGGTCTTTGTTTTGCAATAGTAGTTGTACTTTCAGCTTTTCTTTACTTATTGTTAGGGGCTTAACATGGCACACGATTACTACATACCTGATTATGATGATGACAGGGAACTAATAGAGATGGCAGAGTATGACCAATGGTTATATGAATGCGCTAGAAAACAAATTGATGAATACTTAGATGAATTAGCAAAAGGTGAATAAGATG
>CAIVPY010000007.1 GCA_903907885.1 uncultured Bacteroidota bacterium | reverse complement strand
CGGCCCCATTGTGGCGCCCCTGCGCCAGACGTCCTGCTCCAGCGTCCCAATAGGAGCGTCCCAATGTCTTCCGATGCCGCGCCTCGGTCTCGCCGCGCCCTGCTCACCGCCGGTCTTGCGGCCGGCGTCGCGACTGTCGCCTCCGCCCTCGGGCGGCCGCTGCCGGTAAAGGCGGCCTCGGGCACCTTTGATTCGGCCAGTAGCAGCACCCCAGCCGTGCAGGGAGCGAATAGCTACACGGGCGGCGGCAACGGCGCGTGGGGCGTTTACGGGCAGACCGCCAGCATCAGCGGCATGGCTGTCGGGGGGTCAGCCGACGCCGCGAGCGGGTCGACCTTCGGCGTCTTCGGCTCCGCAGCAAGCACCGAGGGCACGGGGGTCAGGGGCCAGGCAAACGCCGCGAGCGGGTCGACCGTCGGCGTCTTCGGCATCGCAGCAAGCACAGCCGGCACCGGGGTCAGGGGCGAGGCCTACGCCGCGAGCGGCAGCACGATCGGTGTGTCGGGCTCCACCGCCTCGCCTGACGGCGTCGGTGTGCAAGAAGCTTATTCGGTTACCGTTTCATTAAAAGTTCCTAAAGATTCAATCATCAGAATGAATAATTCAGATATTCCAGTTACCGTTGATTCTGCTAAAGTAATTTATATTAATAATTTGCCAGACACGTCTTTTAAATATGAATGTAATCGTCCTAATTGTACCTGGATTGGTGGTTCTTTTGGATGTGCTAAATTATCGGGCATGCCCAAAAGCACTCATTTTAAAAGTTACGCCATAAAAGTATATGTAAACTCATGGTTAAGTTCTCCCTCATTTCCTGGAACTCAGTTTGAAAGAATTGATTCGAGCACCATTGACTTTAGTATACCTGGCGGTGTAAATGGAATAGATAATATAAATACTAAATTATATTTTAATGCTTATCCAAATCCAGCTAAGGATAAAATATATATTTTTGGTGCTGAAATTAATCCAAAAACATGTTATGAAATATCGTTAATGGACATATCGGGAAAGGTAGTTAAATCCTTAACTCCAAAAGCGTTTGGCGATGTGTTTGAAATACCCATTGATGATATTAATAAAGGGGTTTACTTGTTAAAGGTTTCTGATACTGAAAAATCATCTTACCAAAAAATGATTATAGAATAGCAATTTTGTATGATTTAATTTTGATCAATAATTTGATCAATCATTGAAGGTTTGCATTCTTGTTAAACACATATAGCTCAGTTTGTTTTCAGTGATTTAATATGATGTGCAAGTAATATTGTATTTTAATCTCATTTGTTAAACTCATTAAGAGGTTTATTTTCGCATCAAATTCCATATATTTTGTATAATTTCATACTTCGATTTTTGTTTTTGATGTCAGCCGAATCGGCTCATCATTTCTCCTTAAACAGTTTACGTATTTTTTGTAAAATACCCTTCTTTAGGAAAATTCTCAGCTCAATTTATGTAGTAAAAAATGAATATGAGTTTTTAGGAATTCGATTTAAAAATAGAGTTGGTTTGGCGGCAGGGTTTGATAAAAATGCAAAATACCTTAGCGAATTGTCTGTTTTGGGTTTTGGGTTTATTGAAATAGGAACAGTAACGCCAAAACCACAAACAGGTAATGATAAACCTCGGTTGTTTCGATTGATTAAAGACGAATCGATTATTAACCGAATGGGTTTTAACAACGATGGATTGGATGTAATTGCAAAAAGACTTCTAACAAGACCAATAGATTTGGTAGTGGGTGGCAATATTGGTAAAAACAAAATTACTCCAAACGAAGAAGCTGTAAATGATTATAAAATTTGTTTTGATAAATTGTATGATGTGGTTGATTATTTTGTTGTAAATGTAAGTTCGCCTAACACTCCAAATCTCCGAGAATTACAAGACAAAAAACCATTAGGCGAAATTTTGACTGCCTTAATGGTAATGAGGAAATCATTTATTTCTAACGGTAAAATTTGCAAACCCATATTGCTTAAAATAGCACCAGATTTGAGCAACGAACAATTGAATGACGTTATAGAAATTGTAAACGAATCGGGAATAGATGGTATTGTGGCAACTAACACGACCATTTCAAGAGAAAGATTACTAACTAATAAACAACAAGTAGAATCAATAGGTGCAGGTGGATTAAGTGGCAAAATACTAAGTCAAAGAGCTACCGAAGTGATAGCCTATATTCATCAAAAATCAAATGGAAGTATCCCTATAATAGGAGTAGGGGGAATTCATTCAGCCGAAACAGCCCAAGAAAAGATAAACGCAGGCGCTAGCTTATTACAGTTGTATTCGGGATTTATATATGGTGGACCACAATTAATTAAAAATATAGCAAAATCAATATGAAAAATGTAGTTATTTTATTTTCGCTTTTCATTGCATTAGTAGTAAATATCAATGCTCAAAATTTTGTAGATGATTATGAATATTCATCTAGTTCAAAAAAAGACAAACCTCAATCTATAAAATACAATGCCTTTGGCGTGTCTGACCCTATGGATCAGATAATGATAGGAGGCAATCATGTTGCTTTTCGTAAAATGGGTTTTGGTTTAAGTTGGAGAGTTGGGGCAAAATTTATTAAAGAATCTAACGAAAAAAGTGGTGATGTGATTTATGAAAATGCTAAATCAAATAACTGGCTCACTGGAAACAAAAGCCTAAGCTATGCTTACACGGTTATGCCAGGGATTACTTTTGCAGTTACCAAAAAAATCCCCTTGTTTTTAGGAGCAGGTGTTATTAGACAAAGGCAGATTGAAGAATATGAGGGTATATCTGGAAAGGGCTGGAGTTTGAACCCGAATGAAACAAAATTTAACTTCAATTTCACTGCTCAAACTTTTATTCCTTTGGGAAATACGGTGGTGTTAAACTTTGGATACGACCACTTGCCACAAAGCATTTTTATTGGAATTGCCATCAGTCATAAATACAATTTTATTGATATTGATGAGTGGTAATTTTGCTTTTTTTGAACGGCATTCAACAACCAAAAACTGAAAGATATTACCTCTTATTTCTTAAGAAAGTCTCTTACAACAGAGTATATGGCTCCAAACAGAGAGATTAGAATAAGAAGAATGGTAAAAATAGGAAATTTAAACCTAAAATGTTTGTCGAGCCACAAACCTAAAAATGTGCCGATTACAATAATACCAATCATTTGAAAGGCAATATTGCTATATTTAATGACAGCCCTGTATTTCTCAGATTTGTCGTTTGGTTCATCAGAATTAGTTTCCAACAGTTACTGCTGCTTTTACGTCAATTGGGTTCACAGGTTTTTGATGTCCGTTAGATGTTGATTTGGTAATACCCATAGTACTTTTACCGTTAAATTCAGCACCAGATTCAATGATTAGTTTCGAAGAGTTAATGTCTCCAACTATACTTGCAGTAGCTTTAACAGTAAGTAATTCGGTAATATGAACATTTCCTATAACACTACCAGATATATCACAATTTTGGGCTTTAATATTGCCCTCCACTTTGCTTGATGGCCCCAAAACCAATTTTGTTTTTACTTGAATATTACCCTTCACAGTTCCGTCAATACGCAAATCTCCTTCTGATTGCACATCACCATTTATACTAGTACCCGAGTTGATAATATTAATCTCTTGTGGGTTAAAAGTGGCACTTTTTGATGATTTAAACACCGTCATAATCTCTCTCCTTTATTAAAATTTTAATAACAAAAATACCAAAAAAATCAAAAAAAGCCATATTTGTTTCAGATGTCCATAGGTGTTATTAAAAATGTTTGTTTATACAAAATATTTTTTAGTTAATTCGTTAGCTCATACAAGAAGGAAATTTAAGAATGAGTAGAATAAAGCTTAACGTATTAGGATTAAGCCCTGGAACCAGCAGTGGTTCGTATACATTAATACTTGGTGAGAGCAATGGAACTAGGCGTTTGCCAATAGTTATTGGCAGTTCAGAGGCTCAGGCGATAGCCATCGAGATTGAAAAAATAGTACCATTTAGGCCCATGACGCATGATTTGTTTCTTAGTTTCTGTAAGCAGTTTGAGATACAAATTATTGAGATAATAATTTACAATCTCCACGAGGGCGTGTTTCATGCAAAATTAATTTGTGAACAACATGGTGAAATGCGCGAATTAGATGCCCGTACAAGTGATTCAATTGCATTGGCAGTTCGATTTAAGTGCCCGATATATACCTATGAGGACATCATGGAGCAGGCTGGCATTGAAGTAAACGATGAAAGCCCAAATATGCCAGATTTGGAAGACAATGATGATGATGACGAACCTATTGTTGATGTAAAAAAGAATATAACATCAATGAGTATAGAAGAATTAAATAAGCAGCTAGAAGATGCCTTGAAAGTTGAAGATTATGCTTTGGCAGCAAGAATTAGAGACGAAATTAACAACAAGAAAAAAACGTAAACTATGGAAAGATACACAGGATTATGGGGAGTTTTACTCATTTTAGGAATTGCATTTTTATTTTCAAATAATCGCAAAGCTATAAATTACAGATTGGTTTTTAGCGGATTAGGTATTCAGTTGCTTTTAGCGCTATTTATCCTAAAAACAAGTACTGGACAAAATCTATTTGCTTGGGTAGGTCATAAAATAGAGCAGCTACTTCAACTGGCCGATAAAGGGGGTGAGTTTGTTTTTGGTGGCCTTATTAAGCCTGAATTATTAAAACCCATTTTTGGTGATCAGTATAGCTTCTTGTTTATGTTTAAGATTATGCCAACCATCATTTTTGTGGCGGTATTAGTAAACATAACCTATCACATAGGTTTGATGCAAATTGTAGTATCTTTTATTGCCCGAATAGTTCATACACTTATGAGGGTGAGTGGGAGCGAAGCTTTATCAAATGTGGCAAGTGCATTTGTTGGACAAGTTGAAGCTCAAATAATGATTAAACCCTATATTAGTACAATGACCATGAGCGAATTACTAGCAAGTATGAGTGGCAGTATGGCTTGTATTGCAGGCGGTGTTATGGCTGTTTATATTTCGATGGGTGTTCCTGCACCTTATCTTTTGGCAGCAAGTATTATGGCAGCTCCTGCGGCTTTGGTAATTTCTAAAATTGTGTATCCCGAAACTGAAGAATCTGCCACCAAAGGTGCTGTAAAATTAGAAGTAAAAAAGACCCATGCCAATTTACTAGATGCTATTAGTCATGGTGCAAGCGATGGATTAAAAGTGTCTTTAAATGTAATTGCCATGTTAATTGGATTTATTGCTTTGATAGCATTGGTAAATATGATTTTGGCTAAAATAGGTGTGCTAATTGCCACTACTGGTCTTAGTCTGACTGCCATAGGTATTGATATTAACCACTTGAGTTTAAATACAATTTTTGGTTCGGTGTTCTCAATTTTCGCCTATGCAATGGGAGTTCCCAGTCAAGATACATTTGTGGTAGGTGGCTTAATGGGAAGTAAAATTGTAATAAACGAATTTGTAGCATACTCTCAACTATCACCCATGATAGCCCAACATATTATGCAACCTAAATCTGTAATTATTGCCAGTTTTGCCTTATGTGGTTTTGCTAACTTTAGTTCTATTGCTATTCAAGTAGGAGGCATTGGAGAATTGGCCCCCGAAAGGCGTTCCGACCTTGCTCGCCTTGGATTTAGAGCTTTGATGTGTGGCACATTGGCATCCTACCTTTCTGCTACATTGGCTGGTATCATGTACTAATCGTTTATTGATTTTAGATTTAATACACAGAAACTAAATTGTTAGGTTTTATGTAATGCATTAGAACAAAACAGTTATGAAAGTTTCAAAAAGTTATTTAAGCTAATGAGATGATAAGTCAAAACCCGACTTGCATTAAAAATAGGTAACCATTTTTAAAATAGGACTCGTTATCTAAAATCTTGCTCTAAATTTAAAACGCCCTGCTAATACCCATCATCCATCTGAATTTGAAATTATCTCCATCCACATAAGGGGCATTGCTTAAATACATAGGCATATCAAAACGAATAGTCAATGGTTTAATATCATCCAATTTACCCCATCTTTTTATGGTTAAAGCTGCACCTAGTCCACTACTTGCCATAAGCGGTGTAGTAAAGGCCTTGCCTGCGCTTTGCAAGTCAGCAATAAAATTGCTATTGCTTTGCAAAATACCTGCATCTGCAAACAAATAGGTATCCATGTGAAAGGGTCTAAAAATGCCTTTAGCAGGAATAGGGAAAAACTGATCGAAATCCATTTCTAAATTTACACTAGCCCCTGAGTTTCCTCTGTATGCTAAATATTGATTAGTTCCATCAATCACAGGCACAAGATAGCCTGCATAGCCTCTAATATTAAGTCCACCTTGCGAGTGAAAATGATTGCTGCTGCTTCCATAGCTGAACCAATCAGCAGGAATAATACCTGCAGCACGGCTAAATTTATTTTCAATCATCTCTTCTGCATTGCCACCAGCCAAATATAATTGAGATTCAGGTGCTGCATTCGTTCCAGTCATGTATTGTGCAAACAACCTTGTTCTAAATTCAAGTTTACCCAAATCTTTGTGATGCAAAATTTGAGCATACAAACTGGTGTAATCAAAAGTTGAATATAATGCCGTGCTACGCAAACCAATCATAGCCGAACCATTGCCTGCTTTGCAAGCATACCTGTGTTCAAACTCTGCATTGATGGTATTGTTCCAACCATCGAATGCCGAAAGATTAGGTAACAAAAGGGTATTCTCTATG
>CAIVPY010000006.1 GCA_903907885.1 uncultured Bacteroidota bacterium | reverse complement strand
TTTAAAAAAATGAATAATAAAAAGCTGTCCAATAGGGCAGCTTTTTTTGTTAAGTAAAATATGGTTATAATTTATTCATATAATACAATTACTTCCTACCTAATTACCATAGAAATAATAGTATCAAGCACGTTTCCGAGAGTGCTTAGATTAAATACCCTGCTGTTTATCAGAAGTAGTAAAATGAAGATATTTTTTTTGAAAGAAATTCCTATTATTTACATTTGATATAAAAGTTAGGTGTCTTTTTTAGTTATATATTCTCATCTATTTGTAGCGTTTTAGTACTATCATTTTATTTAAAAGCTTGAATTTATAGACAGGTTTGTAATTAGAAAAAATTTAAATCAAATGTTTTTTGAAACTCATTGGTCTAATAATGGTATGCAATTTTCTTAAAAATATACTCCTAATTGCAATACCGATTATGCTTTTAAAAAGTATAGTTAAATCCTAAAGTAGGAATGATAGGTAATTGATTGATGCGGGTGTGGGTGTTTCTATCGAAATAGAAAATATTAGCACGGTCGTAAACATTTGTAGCAGCCAATGTCACAGTCATTGTTTTAAATTCACCTAAATACATTTTTTTAGAAACAGACATATCTAATCGATGGAAATAAGGCAATCTGCCGGTGTTTATATCTGTATAATTGGATGCCAATGTTCCATTTTGGGTTCTAATATCTGTTCCTATACCACCCGAAAAATTCAAAGACTCATATTGTCCTTGTGTTTGGGTAAAAGGAAATCCAGAACCGAAATTCCAACGCGTGTTTAAACTCCAACTTTGTTTGTTTCCCCAAGCGTATGTGCCTACAATGTTTATGTTGTGCCTTCTGTCGAAATTAGGAAAATATTCTCTTGTCCCATCGTTTCTATTGACATAAGTAAGTGAGTATACAGCCCAAAAGTAAAACCTTTTATAGTCATATTTATACCTAAAGTCCATTCCGTATGAATTACCCGTTTCAATAATGTAATCCGATTTTAAATTATCTTGTTTGTTATTATTTGGGTCATCTTCATATTTTTTGTCTCTATTAATATTTACAATTTGGCTAAAGTTTTTATAAAATCCTTCTACATTTATTTCGGAATGTTTGCCTAAATCCAACTCAAAACCTACAGCAACGTGTTCGGCTGTTTGTCTTCTAAAACTGCTATTATTCACTTTATCAGGACTTGAAACAAACCCATAAAATAAATTTACTACATCTTGATCGCTAACTGCCGCTAATAAATTTTGCGAATACAATCCTCCTGATGTTTTGATTCTTAAATAACTTGATGCATTATATTTTATCCCTAAACGTGGTTCAAAACTTTGCTCTGATAAAGAAGAGTATGATTGAACTCTTATACCAGGCTCAAATACAAAACGACCCAATACTTTTTTATATTTCACAAAACCACCAATTTCTGTAGTATTGTCAGTTTGTTGAAGGGTTCTCCCATATGAATTAACATAAGAAAAATCTGTACTAAAACCAACTAAATCAATGCCATATTTAATATCATCTTTTCCTAAGAAATATGTAAAATTTAAGCCTGCATTGAAACCATTAATTGAACTTTTTCTTGGCAATAAATCGGCCTCCGTTTGTTGTATTCCATAATTTGAGTAGCCAAAAGTTGCATTAATAATAGTGCTTGATCCTTCAGGAATTAACATGAGATTAGCTCCAGCTCCAGTTGATGTCCATTTGTAATCTGTTGCCTGAAAATTAGCATTGTCGACAAAGTTAAACCCAAATAAATTCACCCTGCTTCCATTAGGACCAATGTAACTATACTTTCCATACAAATCATCAAAACTATAAGGCAAACCTATTTTGGCATCTCCATAATTGTATAAAGTAGGGGAGGTGCGGTTTAGATAAGATGTTTTGTAAGATAATATATAAGAAGCGCTAGCACCCCCTTCGCTAAATTCGCTTATTGGCCCTTCTAGCAATACCTTTGCTGTAATAGGATTGGCAGATATTTTACCTGAAAATCTTTTTTTATTTCCTTCACGAGTGTTTACATCAATTATCCCACCAATTCTACCACCATATTGGGCATTAAATCCACCAGCATATACATCAGCATTACGAATAATATCAGCATCAAACACACTAAACAACCCAATAGAGTGAAACGGATTATATATAATCATACCATCCAACATCACTTTGTTCATCACTGGTGAACCTCCACGTATGTATAACTGCCCACCTTGGTCGCCACTGAAAACAACACCCGGCAACACTTGTAAATATTGAACCAAATCAGGCTCACCACCAAAAGTTGGCAATTGTTTAAGCTCTTTTTGGGTAATGGTATTTACAGAAATATTTACATTCTCTTTTTGTTTTACTTTTTCGCCTTTAATTTCAACTTCACCAATCTCATATTTTCTTGGTGTTAAGTATAAATTCTGGTTTATGATTCGTCCAGATCTAACTTCAACTACAGCCCTAGCGGTATCGAAACCTAAACTCCAACACAATAAGGTATAAGTTCCTGGTTTTATTTTGGTTACAGTATAAAACCCAGTTATATCTGTAGCCTTGCCCATATTTATCTCTTTAATAACAACATTGGTAAAAATTACGGGCTCACCTGTAGCTTTTTCATATACAAAACCTCGTATTTCGCCATTTTGTGCTGAAACTGAAATCGTAAATAGTATCGTAAATATGCTTAATGCAGTAAGTATTTTTTTCATTATTCTTTGGGCGAATATAAAAATAAGTGCAATTAATGCTTATTAAAGTTGCATGTGTGGCGTTAAATAAAAAAAAGAATCCCGCTACAAGTAGCAGGATTTCTTTTGCTTCATCATGCCTTAGGTTATTTCGCAGCCGCCTCACTTGCTCCGAAAGCCTTTTAAAAGGCAAGGTCTTTTATACTTTAAGTATTTGTGTTGGCTTGTTTAAATATCATTTGCATAATATAGACCAAAATATAAAACTACTAATTATCAGTACTTTAATTCCACATTTAGTTTATTGTTGCTTCATACTGAAGCAACAATTCTCAATTTGGGAATGATTTATATAAAACAAAAGAATATTTATTCGAAATAAGGTATAAAATCACCTTCCAAGATTTGGCAATACCTAAAAGTGCAGTTAAAGAAAATAATGATGCTTAAATTATTGTAATAAATTTTATAAACGGAAATTACCAGTTAATTCTTTCAACTTCTTCGATCAATTTCTCTTTATTTATTGGAACTACACCTACCTCTTCGCAAACCAAGCCTCCTGCAAGGTTGGATATTTGTGCTACTTGTATTAAAGGCAAGTCAAGAGCCATACACAGTGATGCTAGGCTAATTACAGTATCTCCAGCTCCACTCACGTCTGCAATTTTACGAATGTGTGCCGGGATATAATTAAATTCTGTTCCATTGGTAATCATAACACCTCGCTCACTTAGTGTTACAAATAAGTTTTTCAATCCCATAGTATGCATCAAATCTTTGCAAATGGTTTCAAATTCATCCTTGTTATTAATATCAAAATCTCGTTTAAATCCCTCTCTTAACTCTTTTAAATTGGGTTTGAAAAGAGTGGCATTTTGATAACTCATAAAATTACGCTTCTTAGGATCAACTACCACGGGAATACTTAGTTTATTAGCCTCATCAATAATTTTAGATATTAACGACTCTGATATTACACCTTTGTCGTAATCTTCAAAAATGATAACATCGGTTTGTTTTAATAGTTCTTTTACTTTGGAAGCAAGCTTT
>CAIVPY010000005.1 GCA_903907885.1 uncultured Bacteroidota bacterium | reverse complement strand
GGCTTTCCAACCTTTCACTTCAATAAACTCAGTTAGGTTTATCTCTTCTTCGCTAGCTTGTTTTTTGTTTTTGCCAATGGCTACTTTCACCACTGGTACTTTCATATCAGTAGCTACCAAACATTGGCTCTTGCCATCTTCGGCTATAAAACAGAACTTCTTATTGATGGTCTGCGTTTCAATTACGAAGCGTTTAATATAATGAGTTTTGTTTACCGCATCATAATACACCGCACTGATAGGTCGGCTTGGCTTAAACTTAACAATATGTAGTATCTTATCCGTTTCGTAATGGTTGGTTAATTCGTAGCCTGTCAGTTCGTAATTACCATCTTTGTATAAAACCAAAATCAAATCATTTGGATGGAAACTACCCAAATGCTTGCCTCTATCATCGGTGTTCAATCGGCCTAATATTTCATCATACCAAACATCCAATCCACCTAAGGTAGAAACCCCTTTAGATTTAAGCTTAATGCCTTTTACCAAGTATTTAGAAACGATATTTCCCTGCACTGCCCTGCCTTTAATGGCAAGCGTAGCAAAATCAAAATCGAAGCTCAACTTACGCGCATGGCTCAATGGACTTAACACCACATTTACCACTTCAGCTTCGCCACCTGCATTAACGGTTAAATAAGAGATACGAGAACCCGCAGTGCCTTGGGTAAGGTCATATTCTTTGTCGCGGGTAATACCCGTAACAGCAAAACGCTTGGCATAACTCACCTTGGTTTTTCCTTCAAGGTATATCAAGTTGTAAATCCTTCGGTCATCATTCTTCCTAAACACATCCACATGAATAATGTCTTTGCCCATAAAGGATTTGTCTTGCACCTTGCTCACCACCATTTTACCATCTCTGCGAAACACTACCACATCATCCATATCCGAACAATCGCACACATATTCGTCTTTCTTCAAACCAATGCCCACAAAGCCTTCGGCACGGTTTACATATAATTTCTGGTTGGCAATAGCAACCGATTTAGCTTCAATGGTATCAAATATTTTTATCTCTGTTTTGCGCTCACGTCCTTTGCCAAATTTCTTCAACAAGTTCTCGAAATACTTAATGGCAAAAGCTTGCAGGTTGTCTAAATCATATTTAACGGCTTCTAATTTGGCTTCAATGCTTATCAATAATTCATCCGCTTTATAACCATCGTATTTTGAAATACGTTTGATTTTTATTTCGGTCAAACGAAGGATATCATCTTCAATCAAATCACGTTTGAACAGCTTTTTATATTTGTTCATACCACGCCAAATGGTATCAATCACATCTTCAAAAGTTTCACATTCTTCAATATCTCGGTAAATGCGTTTTTCGATGAAGATTTTTTCTAATGAGCAATAATGCCAATCTTCTTCAAGTTCGTTTTTTTTGATTTCAAGTTCTTGACGAAGTAAGTCTTTGCTTCGCTCTGCTGATTCTTTCAACAGCTCATTCACGCTAACAAAAACAGGCTTGTCGGCTAATATAACACATGCATTGGGCGAGATAGAAACCTCACAATCAGTAAAGGCATAAAGCGCATCAATGGTAATATCAGGACTTACACCTGGAGCCAATTGAATTTCTATCTCAACATCAGCAGCAGTATTGTCAATTACTTTTTTAACCTTAATTTTCCCTGAATCATTCGCTTTGATAATAGATTCGATAAGTCCAGTGGTCGTGGTGGCAAAAGGAATATCTTTAATTAATAAAGTCTTTTTGTCAAATTCCTCTATTCTCGCTCTACATCTAATTTTACCACCTTTTAAGCCTTGGTTGTAATTGGAAATATCTATGTATCCACCTGTTTGAAAATCAGGATAAATTTCAAACTTTTTGTTTTTATAATAATCAATGGTGGCTTGAATAACTTCACAAAAATTGTGAGGTAATATTTTAGTTGCCAATCCTACCGCAATACCTTCAACCCCCTGAGCTAGAAGCAAAGGAAATTTCATAGGTAGGGTGATAGGTTCTTTTTTGCGGCCATCGTAGCTACTTTGCCATTCGGTAGTTTGCTTGTTAAAAGCAACTTCTTGAGCAAATTTAGAAAGACGCACCTCAATATAACGGGCAGCAGCTGCAGAATCACCCGTGCGCACATCACCCCAGTTTCCTTGTGTGTCGAAAAGGATTTCCTTTTGACCCATGTTTACCAAAGCATCGCCAATGGCTGCATCACCATGTGGGTGGTACTGCATGGTTTGCCCTATGACGTTGGCAACTTTATTAAACCTGCCGTCATCCATCTCGTTTAAGGCATGCAATATCCTCCTTTGAACAGGTTTTAAACCATCTTCAAGGGCAGGTACAGCACGCTCTAAAATTACATACGAAGCATAATCTAAAAACCAGTTTTCATACAAGCCACTAACCGCAGTAACGTGGTACTCATGCTTTTGTTCCTTATCTAATTCCTCTATGTCGTTATTTTCTTCCATTACTTATGTCAACCAATCTCCAAAAAATGAAGTAGCGAAAATAACAGACAAATCAGAAAGGCTATGCACATTTTTTGTGGAGAAATTCAAAATGTCTTCAACCTGGTGGATTGCTAGCAGGCTAGGAGGCCTATCTGTGCCTTAAACCTTTTAGGTTAGTAGATTGCAAATCTGCGTTTATCTGTGCTTCGAGATGCCCTTCGGAACATCTCGAAGAGCAGGGAATTGCTCAGCTTCTAGCCAAAAATTATCAGCCTAAAAAATCCGTTCAAGAAGCCGATTTTCTTAGTGCTGTGAAATCGTCATTGCGAACATCGTGAAGCAATCTCTTAAAACAGATTGCCACACTTCACTGCGTTTCGTTCGCAATGACGCGCGTTATAAGCAAGTGGAAATCTTTTGAGGTTGGCTTGTGCGTTGGAAGGCACTTTGAAAATCGAAGCATTTTTGTTTCCTTTTGATGCCTCAAAAAGAAAAAGAAAAATGATAAGATAGATGATGGTTTAGACACCAATCAGAAAACACAACCCACCCCTAACCCCTCCAAGGAGGGGAATTGCCAACTCTAATAGCTCGCAGTAAGCAAGTGGTTAAACTCCACAAATCTTTTAATTTATTAACCTTTCAATCTAATTTGGATTATCCTATTTTGCAGGGCTTAAATCATAATGACAAATAACAAAAAACAAGACATCAACATTAAGGGAGCAAGGGTGCATAACCTTAAAAACATTGATGTTACGATAAAAAGAAATAAATTAACAGTTGTAACAGGTGTATCAGGTAGTGGAAAATCGAGTTTGGTTTTTGACACCTTATATGCCGAAGGACAGCGCAGGTATGTTGAGAGTTTGTCTGCTTATGCCCGTCAGTTTTTGGGTAAAATGAACAAGCCCGATGTGGATTATATTCATGGCATTTCGCCTAGTATAGCCATCGAGCAAAAAGTTAATACCAGAAACCCACGCTCAACAGTAGCCACCACTACCGAAATTTATGATTACTTAAAATTATTGTTTGCGCGTATTGGTGTTACCTACTCACCCATTAGTGGCAACGAAGTAAAACGTCATACGGTTGAAGATGTAACAAAGAAAATTGTTAGCCTTGCTGAGAGTACCAAGGTTTATTTATTGGTTGAGATAAAAACTGAAACAGATACTCTAAAAAAACAACTCGAAACCTACCTGCAAAATGGTTTCAATCGTTTGATGTTGGGAGAAGAAATGATGCAGATTGAGGATTACCTTGCATTAGAACCTCAGTTGACTAAAGCTGCTAAGAACAAGAAAGCAAGTAGTAAGAAGGCAGCTACAAGTTCAGAAAGTGACAACCAAATGCAAGCAGCCTATACTTCCACTGCGCTTAGCATGACTCTTTCCTTGCTTATTGATCGTTTTGCGATTGGACAAATAGATGAAGATTTTGAAGCCCGAGTAGCAGATTCAGTGCAAACCGCATTTTATGAAGGCCATGGCGAATGTTTGCTTCATATGGTGAACGAAGAGGGAAAGATTAGCAATGAGATTTTCAATAATCGTTTTGAATTGGATGGAATGCAGTTTGAAGAACCAACGGTTAACTTTTTCAGCTTTAATAATCCTTATGGTGCTTGTAAAACTTGTGAAGGTTTTGGAAGTGTGATTGGAATTGATGAAGATTTAGTAGTTCCCGATAAAAGTCTGAGCATTTACGAAGATGCCATTGTGCCTTGGAAAGGCGAAAAGATGCAAGAATGGAAAAAGATATTTGTTCAGATTAGCAGAAAGAACGACTTTCCTATTCACAAGCCTTATTATGAGCTTACTTCACACCAAAAAGATTTCTTATGGCAAGGTGGCAAAGATTGGGAAGGTGTGAATGCTTTTTTCAAAGAATTAGAAAAACAAACTTATAAAATTCAATACCGTGTGATGCTTGCGAGGTATAGAGGTAAAACAACTTGCCCTGATTGCAAAGGCACACGTTTGCGTAAGGATAGCAATTATGTATTGCTTACTCCAAGTGCCGCTCCTAAACTAAACAAAGAAACCATGCAGGTGCTTGGTGGCAGGGCTTCCTTATCGCAAATCATGTTAATGAGCATTGATGATTGTTGTAATTATTTCAATCATTTGGTCTTATCAGAGCAGCACGAAAAAATTGCCAAACGCATTTTGGTTGAAATAAAAAACCGAATAGACTTTTTGCAAAATGTTGGTTTAGGTTATTTATCACTCAATCGTTTATCCAACTCATTAAGTGGTGGCGAAAGCCAACGTATTAACCTTGCTACATCCCTTGGCAGTAGCCTTGTTGGCTCATTGTATGTATTGGATGAACCTAGTATTGGATTGCATCCTCGCGATACAGAGAAACTAATCAGTGTATTGCAAAAACTGCGAGATATTGGCAATACAGTTGTGGTGGTAGAGCATGATGAAGAGATCATGCAAATGGCTGATGAGATTATTGATATCGGACCTTATGCGGGTATATTGGGAGGCAACAAAGTTGCTCAAGGCACTTTGGAAGAGGTGAAGGAAGATCCTAATAGTTTGACGGGTAAATACCTCAACAATATTGAGAGAATTGAAATACCTACCAAAAGAAGAAAAACCATTGATTTTATTGAACTAAAGGGAGCAAGACAACACAACCTAAAAGGGGTGAATGCCAATTTCCCTTTGCATGCTTTCACGGTGGTTACGGGTGTATCAGGAAGTGGAAAAACCACTTTGATTAAGAAAATATTATACCCTGCCATACAAAAACATTTGGGTAATTACAGTGGCGAAAAAACAGGTGCACATGATAGCATTGGTGGTAATTTAAGAAACATCACCCAAATAGAGATGGTGGATCAAAACCCGATAGGAAAAAGCAGTAGAAGTAACCCTATCACTTATATCAAAGCGTATGATGGCATCAGAGATTTGTTTGCTAGTCAGCCTATAGCCAAAGGTAGGGGTTATAAGGCGCAACATTTTAGCTTTAATGTGGATGGTGGCCGATGCGAAACCTGCCAAGGCGAAGGAGAAGTAACCATTGAAATGCAGTTTATGGCTGATATCCATTTGCCTTGCGAAGAATGCAAAGGTGCAAGGTTTAAAGAAGAAGTACTTGAGGTAAAATACAATGATAAATCAATTAGCGATGTATTGAATTTGAGTGTGGATGAAGCCATAGACTATTTTGCATCTGAAGCCAGCATAATCAATAAAATAAAGCCTCTGCAAGAAGTAGGTTTAGGTTATATCAAACTAGGTCAATCTAGTAATACATTGAGTGGTGGCGAAGCGCAACGTGTGAAATTAGCAACCTTCTTGGGCAAAAGAGCAGGAAGCGAGCATGTGCTTTTTATATTTGATGAACCGACCACAGGACTACATTTTAACGATATCAAGAAACTATTAAACTCTTTCAACGCCTTGATAGAACAAGGTCATACGATTATTGTGATTGAACACAATATGGATGTGGCCAAATGTGCAGATTGGATTGTAGACCTAGGACCAGAAGCCGGTGACATTGGAGGAAACCTTGTGTTTGAAGGTACACCCGAAGACTTGCTAAAAGTGAAAAACAGCTATACAGCCAAGGCACTAAAAGAGAAGTTTGTGGCTAGAAAGAAATAATTTCATTATGGATTTAAAATTATGGAAATTGAAAGCATCATAAACGATAAAAACACCAAACCTAAAGATAAGACATTGGCTTTATCTAACATGCTGTTGGGCTCTGAAATTAGTATCAAAGATTTGATTCATTATGCTGAAACTGCTAAGGATTCACCTAAGGCTACTTGTATAGAAGCTATGGAATATGCCACTAAAATAAATCCTACTATTGGTAATGCCGAGTGTTTAATATTTGTAAGCAAATGCTTAACTGCCAAAGCCCCAAGAATTAAATGGGAGTCAGCAAAAGTAATTGGTAATATTGCTCATTTATTTCCTGATAAACTTGATGAAGCCGTTAAAAACTTGTTGGCAAACACCGAACATATAGGCACTGTCGTAAGATGGAGTGCAGCCTATGCCCTTGGCGAAATAATAAAAACCAAGTATGGTAAAAACAAAACCTTATTGGCTAGTATCGAAGCCATTTGTGAACGAGAAGAGAAAAACAGCATCAAGAAAATATACCTAGCTGCTTTTAAAAAAGTGAAGACTTAAATTTGTCCTACCTAATAATTATTTGACCTAGTCTAAGACTCTTTTTCATTTTAAATCCGTAGTCCACTTACGCAATTGCTTGGCGGAGACAACGGATAGTTGGGAGAGGCTAGTTACTTGGAATAATTGGAACCTTCATGATAAGTAAAATTTGTAACGGGAAAGGTCAGTGGATATGCTTTTTCAATAACATTATCATATCCTTTATTCCAAAAACCCTTATCTTTAAAATAATAACGACCATTATATTTTTCAATTGACCATGTTGCACCCCAGCTTTTTCCGTCAGGCCAACTCGGACTATTATATATCGTATAATAACTTGAATTGCCTGGTTGTAATACGCAATACATAGTGCTTGTTCCATTTCCCGAATAATTAAATTTGTAGTTGCCAATAGCAGAAGCTTCATATATTTTTGAGGAATCGATACTAGCTGTAAAATAAATCGGTGCACCTGAAATTAAAGTTCCATTGG
>CAIVPY010000004.1 GCA_903907885.1 uncultured Bacteroidota bacterium | reverse complement strand
TGAGCAATCAAATATACAAGTATTGATATTATTCTATCTCCTATGTTTGATTTTATTTCATGCAGTTAGTAGTTTAGCAACACCCTTGTGACCTTATTTGTTCATTCACCCCTATTTCATTTTTTTTCAATTCAAACAAAATATTATGTTTGTCTAACATTCAAAATAAAAAATGAAATAGGGGTGAATGAACAAATTGACTGTATGAAAATGATACTATTTTTTAAACCATAAAAGATATAAACACAAACAAATGAACACAGAAAAAATAACTGTAGAAGCTATTATAGCGGCTCACCCAACAAAAGTATGGGATTATTATACACAACCAGAGCACATTACAAAATGGAATTTTGCCGACCCCTCTTGGCATTGCCCTAATGCAGAAAATGACTTAAGAGTGGGAGGTAAATACAAAGCAAGAATGGAAGCCAAAGATGGTAGCTTTGGGTTTGACTTTGTAACCATTTACACCCATTTAGACGAAGGAATAAGCATGAGCTACGAAATGGAAGACGGAAGAAAAGCTGATGTGAGTTTGGAGGCTAATGGCGATACTACCCAAATAAAAGTGGTTTTTGATGCCGAAAACGAAAACCCTATTGAGTTGCAAAAAGGTGGCTGGCAATCTATTCTAAACAATTTTAAACAGTACACTGAAGAAAACTAACGTATATTTTCTTTAACCATAAACAAATGAGCAAGAACGTAACCTTTGATTTTGTTATAAACAAAAAAAACAATACCATAAAAATAAGCAGAGAATTTGCAGCCAACATTTCATTGGTATGGGAAGCTCATACCAATAGCGAGATTTTAGATAAATGGTGGGCACCAAAGCCGTGGAAAGCACGCACCAAGTATATGAATTTCACGGAAGGTGGTTCTTGACTATATGCCATGATTGGTCCTAATGGAGAAGAACATTGGTCATTGGCAGAATATACGCAGGTTGAATTTGAAAAGAAATATACAGGCATCGATGGATTTACCGATACCGAAGGAAAAATCAATATAGATATGCCCCAATCTAAATGGGTAGTAAATTTTACCGATAAAGGGGATATTACCTTGGTTGAATTTATGATTAATTACCCAGATTTAATTCAACTAGAAAGAACCATCCAAATGGGTTTCAAAGAAGGTTTGAGTGTGGCTATGGAAGGGTTAGACGAGCTTTTGGCCTCAAACAAAAAATAAGTTCAACCTCTCTTCATAGCTCATCAGTTATCTTTCACAGTTCATCTGATTTTTCTCATTTCTCATCTGATCATCTTCGTTGTTCGTCTGTTATCTCTCAATGCTCGTCCGTTAATTGAATGCGGCTAGGTATTTCCACCCGACTGACCCCTCCTAATATTACTGACACATGATTTGGTCAACTAAATCCTCTTTCCATCAAATGTCCTAACCTTAACAGCTATAAAAATACTAAGTAGGGTTAGGGTAACGCTAAAGAATCCCACATAGTTGTATCCTTCTAGCTCGCCTGTGATGGTGTTTTTGTGAACCAATACACCTGCAAGGTATGATGCAAATCCAGCACTTAATTGTTGCAAAGCGGAAGTAATGCTCATAAAACTTCCACGGTACTTTGGGTTAACAGAAGAAGTAACCATTGCTTGGGCTGGAATCATTCGCCCTCCTGAAAAAATAAAAAATAATGATGTAACTCCCAATACATAATAAATAGGCACTTTGGGCATATTGGTGATGGTTAAAACAGGTATCGTGCAAAGAATAATAAAAATGATAAATACATTGAGTTTACCGTATTTATCAGCGGCTTTTCCAATAAGTGGTGAGCTAAAAATAGTAAATGCTCCACCTATCATGTATATCAAAGGCAATTGGCTTTCTTGAAAGCCTAAATTTGACACCATATACGGGCTCAAGAAAGGTATGATGGCAAAATGACCCATCATTATAAAAATCATCAGTAACATGGCCCATAATTGATTTTTAGTAGAAGTTACGTTCTTGATAATTTGCCATGGATTATTGTCTTTAGAAGCTACTATTTGCTTTTTTATGCTAGGTACATATTTGTAAATAAAATATCCTACGGGCATTCCTATTACTGCTAAAAACAAGAACGGTGCATGCCATCCCAAACTGCTATGGGCTGCTATAAATAATCCAAAAGGCACTCCAAATACCGATGCCACCGAGAAGGCTGCCATCAAGGTTCCCATGGCTTGTCCCCTGCGCTCTACGGGTATCACATCACCCACAATAGACAATACCACTGCACCCATTACACCACCAAAAATTCCTGTGAAAATGCGTGCAAAAAGCAACATTTCATAATTGGGTGCAAGCCCACACATAAAGGTGCCAATGATGAATCCTGTATATAAAAAACTAAGCGCTGTTTTGCGATCGAATTTGTCAATTATGAAAGCCGAACAGAAGCCCGAAATCCCTGCGCTTATGGTATAAGAAGAAACAATGATCCCGAATTGCTTTGGGGTGATATCGAAGATGCGCATAAGCTGAGGGCCTAAAGGCATCATTATCATGAAATCCATGATGTTGGTAAAATTGAGTGCTGCTAGTGTTAGCAACAATACACGTTCGTT
>CAIVPY010000003.1 GCA_903907885.1 uncultured Bacteroidota bacterium | reverse complement strand
CCACCCCCTCAAGATGGCGTGTCTACCAATTTCACCACCGCAGCTTTTGCTTAATCACTTAAGCAACAACTACGCAGCTTTGCCGGTAATTTTGTTCTTTAATTTTAAAATTTTACGGCTGCGTTTTACGCCAAATGAACCAATTTTCATTTTGCCTTTTTTTGAGCGAGTGTCCCCTTTTCCCATATTGATTTTTATTAATAATTAGACTGTAAAAGTAGGGGAATAAGTTAAAAATAAAAAATAGTTATAACATAAGTGTGGCTAAACACTTTGTTCTGTGAGCTTAAATATTCAATAATACCTATTTAATAACAGAAAATAGTATTGAAAGAGCTTCTGTTGTTGCAGAAAAACTATCAACTACCGATTGAAAATCGATAACAAATGCTGTTAATACAAATGTTAGTAATACCACTAATATGTATCTAAATAAAACTGCTATTTGTAATTCTTGCATAACTTTTTTTGTTTATTTGTAACTCAAATGTCTAGCTATATGCAATACAAAGAAAGGGTTTTTCCACAATGTGGTGGATAAACTACTTTAATAGTCATAAAATTATATAAGTTAACAAAAATGTTGAAAACAGAAAAAATCGAAATCTCGAGTCAAGAGCTAAAAATTGCGACAACTAAAATAGGCGCTGAATTATGCAGCATATATTCAATAGAAAATAACTTTGAATTCCTTTGGCAGGCAAGGCCTGAGCTATGGGCAAGGCATACACCCATATTGTTTCCAATTGTGGGTAAATTGGTTCAAAATAAGATACTGTTCCAAAATGAGATTTACTCCCAAAGTCAACATGGCTTTGCTAGGGATTTGCAATTTGAACTTACGGAAATATATGCCGACCTGTTGGTTTTCACACTTGAGGCTTCAGAGCTTACTTTAAGTCAATATCCATATGATTTTCGCCTATTTGTAGAATATCAAATTGTGAAGAATTTACTAATAGTTTCGTATAAAATTATCAATCAAGGTAAGCAAGAAATGTATTATTCTATTGGTGCTCATCCGGGCTTTGCTTTGCCCGTGCCTAAATTAAATGAATATATAATTGAGTTCGAGAAAAAAGAAGTGCTTGAAAGACATCTACTCAGTGATGGATTATTTAGTGGAGACACTGAATTGATAGGGTCTGAAGTGAGTTCACTTCATTTAAACGCTGACTTATTTAACAAAGATGCTATTGTATTTAAACACCTTAAATCATCGTGGATTAAGCTAAAACACATACATAGTAATTATGAAGTGAAAATGAATATTGATGGTTGGCCATATTTGGGTATTTGGACCAAAGCTACTTGTGAAGAATTTATATGTTTGGAGCCTTGGCAAGGCCTAGCCGATAAAATTGGATTTGTAGGCGATGCAAGTCAAAAGGAAGGAATGCGAACACTTATGCCTCAACAAGAAGAAATATTTACCTATTCAATAGAGTTTAATATATAAACTAATTTAAGGCTTAAATCTAAAAGAAATGGTCATCGTTCCGTATTGTTCATCTGGACCATCTTCTCGGCTTGAGAAATGAGTTTGCATGGCACCTTGTCTTGCTTTTTCTAGTAAGCTAGGGTTCAATGTCGTACTACCCATTTGCCCTGGAGTAGCTTTCACTACGTTTCCATCCCTGTCAACTACAATGCGAACCACGACCTTACCTGTTTCACTCGAATTATCTTCGATGTTAGGCAATTTTGACACTTTTCTTCCTGCTAAATTATAACTAACACCATCTTTTCCTGTTCCCAATCCCGAATCACCTAAACCGGTTCCTTTTGGGTCACCATAAGGTGAACCATCGTATCTGCCTTCATTTCCTGGAATATCACCACTGCCATAACCACCACCTTGGTTTCCTTTTTTACCACCTTTTTTAAACAAGGCATTGCTATTTACAACAGGCTCTGGCTCCTTTTTAGGTAATTCAATTTTAGGTTCGTGTTTCGGTTTTAGTTCTGTGTGCTTATGTTCTTTTTCTGCTTTCTTTTCAGTTACATTTACCTCATCTGTTTCTTGTGTAATAGCAGGAGGGTCTTGTTGGGTTTCAATTGGAACCAGTGTTTCTTGAGTTTGCGAAGGCTCGGGAACTGGAGCAATATCAGGACCTCCCATATCCGTTTCACCTAATAGCATTTTCATCCCTTCTAATTCCATTGGTGGATTGGGAGGTGAAATGACAAAAAATATCAAGGCCAAAAGAGCAATTCCATGTATCAACAAAGTGCCTGCAAGCCCATAGTAATTGTGCTTTCTAGTCTTTCGTTCTATATAATAGTTTTCTTGTGTGGTCATAGCTCAACAATATTTTGTAAATGTATAAACGAAAGAACTTTGTCTTTCTTATGACATATTCACATCTTCACAGCTAAAATGCTTTATTGTATGATATTGAATAATCCTTTTGGGTGCTTACATTTGTGCCATGCAATTGAACTCCCTTTCAGCTATATCGCCTGTTGATGGTCGCTACCGCAGGCAAACCGAAAATCTTGACCAATATTTTAGTGAATTTGCCCTTATTAAATATCGTGTTCAGGTTGAGGTTGAGTATTTTATTGCTTTGTATCATTATGGATTGAAAGGATTAGATGTAACGCCAAATGAACCTGCTTTGAGAGCAATATACCAAAACTTCAGTTTGAATGACGCCACACGCATTAAAGAGATTGAAAAAACCACCAATCACGATGTGAAAGCAGTGGAATATTTTCTAAAAGAAGAGTTTGCAAAACTTGGCTTGCAAAGTGTGAGTGAATTTGTTCATTTTGGACTAACCAGTCAAGATATTAATAATACCGCCATTCCACTTAGCATTAAAGATGCTATGGAGCAGTGTATTATTCCGGCATTGCAATCTGTGATTGAGAAGCTAGATATATTAAGCAATGATTATAAGGATATTTCTATGTTGGCTAGAACACACGGGCAGGCCGCTAGTCCTACAAAATTGGGTAAAGAAATATATGTTTTTGTAGAAAGGCTTAAGCAGCAACAAAAACAATTGATTCATATACCTTATTCGGCAAAGTTTGGAGGGGCTACAGGTAATTTAAATGCTCACCACATTGCCTATCCTGAACACAACTGGCATCAATTTGCCGACTCGTTTGTTAATAATATACTTGGCCTACAAAGGTCCAATCCTACCACGCAAATAGAGCATTACGATAACCTTGCTGCTTTATTTGATTGTTTTAAAAGAATCAATACCATATTAATCGACCTAAGTCGTGATGTTTGGCAATATGTTGCGATGGATTACTTTAAGCAAAAGCTTAAAGAAGGGGAGGTGGGAAGCAGTGCCATGCCGCATAAGGTTAATCCAATTGATTTTGAAAATGCGGAGGGTAACTTAGGTTTAGCAAATGCTATTTTTGAACACCTATCAGCCAAACTTCCTGTCTCTAGATTGCAAAGAGATTTAACAGACTCAACCGTATTAAGAAACGTGGGAGTGCCCTTTGCACATAGCCTTATCGCTTATGCGTCATTGCGAAAAGGTTTGGATAAATTGGTGTTAAATGAAGATAAAATCAAACAAGATTTAGAAGACAATTGGGCAGTAGTGGCTGAAGCTATTCAAACCATTTTGCGTAGAGAAAATTACCCAAAACCTTATGAAGCACTTAAAGCTTTAACAAGAACACATGAGAAGATTACCCAAAAAACTATACACTTTTTTATCGATGGTTTAGATGTGGGTGAACAAGTTAAAATAGAATTGCGTAATATTACACCTCATAACTATACAGGAATTTGATATGAAAACTTCGAACAATTTAATCCTTTCAATAGCTATTATTATCAATACTTTGACATCGTGTGATGATAATAAGGTAATATTATATAACAATTCAGATACCACTGATTATACCATTAATACAGGAAGAAAACCGAGTGATTACAATGCTAAAATTCCAGGTTTGAATGCCCAAGTAATTGATTACACCCTTCCAAATGAATACCAACACAAAAGCCAATTATTTCCAGACACCACATTGGTTATGAGCTGGGATGCGGCAGGTTTTAAAAATGCGAATGCTTTTTTGAAGTATTTCAAACAAATTCAATTATTGGTAAGGGCTGATAAAAAGGATGAATTAGCAAAGCATATTAATTTCCCATCAAAAAACTTAGCTACAAAAAAAGAGTTTCTTGACAATTATGATAAAATTTTTGATGAAGCTTTTAAATATGAGGTATTAAACCAAGACCCTAATTTTATGTTTAGAAATTCACTAGGTGCATTGGCTGGACATGATGGACAAATGTGGTTTAAACCTAAAGGCAGTAGCTATACTATTGTAAATATTTCCTTTTAATTCACGCATCTATATTCTATAAAACAGAAAAGGCTATCATTGGATAGCCTTTTCTGTTTTATAGAATTTAAAAATCGCTTTTAATACAATTTTGAATTATCTCTATTTCCTGTATTATTTAGATACCAATCAGTATTAGACGTTCCATTGCTTACTGCCCAATTAGCAAAGTTTAGATACCCTGTAATGAAGTCAACCTTTTCTTTCATGTAAGGAATGCTAGATGGCACATCTAAAGCCCATGGTAAGTTGTTTACCTTACTTTTATATGAGCTCGAAGCAGAAGTGGTATTGTCTTGTACCGTTCCGAAATATTCGCTTGAAGCTTTATCGGTTGGAGCAAAATTAGCTAAGTGAACTTCTTTGTTTCTAGTTTGACTGATGATTAAGTATGGATTGAATACAATATCTGAAATGCTTAATGCTTGTCCTGAAGCTGTCGTTAAACTTATAGTTAGGTTTGTTGTATCAGGTGTTACAAAAGGGTTTTCAGAATAGGTATTGATACACGATCCTCCTTGATTTGGCATAATTCTTAGTGCATCATCAAATACTGTAATGTTAGCATAAGTTTGACCGCTTTCGGTTCCATTTCCTGATAAAGTCAACCAATTTACACCATTCGATTTTGCTCCTGTTACCGAAGTAACTTTAGCTGATGTTACACCATTTAATTGTAAGCCAAATCCATTGTGCATGGTAGCACCTACAGCTTTTGTGATATACGTTGCTTTAATTTCTACTACCTTGTTATCTGCATTGGTAACTCGGTTGTATCTGTATCCTAAAACCAAATCATTAAAGTCATAATCACCCGTGCTAGGCCATAAATCTTCGAACATTAATGTACCATAAGTGCTTGAAGAAGGGTAATAATTATTATATGCTCTAGTAGCATCATTAGGATAAGCATCATCCGAGTCCTGAACACCATCACTATCTGCATCTACTATTAAAGCCAAAGGTTTACATGCATTTGAAGGGTCAGCCCAATAGGTAGCTGGAATATTTACATCATCCAATATCCATCTCGCTGTTCCACCCGTACCAACTGCACTTATCAAGATACCATAAACATTACTATTATTGATAATTGCTGATGGTAATGCAATGCTAATATTTTGTAAAGTAGTTGGAATAGCAGAAGGATAACCAGTGCCATATGTAACCGAATCGAATCTAACCAATGAACCTTGTCCATAGGCTTTGCTTGCATCGTAGGTATAATAACTAAAAACGAGTCTTCTAATAGTTCCTGTAGTAGAATTACATTTAGCTTTCAAAGTAATATTACCTGAATTTGGAAATTTACACCATGGAGCTTGAAGCCAACAAGCTCCTAAAGATAATGAAGTTGCTGCGTTTCCATAGTATGAATAACTACCTGTAATAGGGGTTGTTGTATTAGGACTAAAGGCACCAAATCCCCAGCAATTTGCTTGGTCTGCTGCTCTACTGCCGCTTTCGGCTGTAATAGTAGCTAGGTTTTGTGCATTAGATGTTGTAATTAATATGGCAGTTAAAAATATTGCTGCTATTATTTTAATATTTTTCATTTCTTTATTTTTTTATTATTAAGTGTTCGTTAATTATTTACTCAGCTGGAGCTGTTTCAACAATGTAATTAAAGTTCACCTGGTTGTTTGTAATGGTTTCGATTTTGCTTATTGAACCAAAGCTTACAACTAAATGAGTTAAGTTAGAGGGTACCAAAATTTTACCTGTAAAGGCTTCGTTCATGGTTTGCAATTTACTATAAAGCACCTCGCCTTTTTCTGTTTTTACCAATAGGGTGTTGTTGATTTTTACAGGAGTAGACAATGGCTGTAAATTAATGGTTATTTCTTTGGTTGATTTCCAATCGAATGACGAACTTACTTTAATGTCTTTAAAGTTGACAACCTTAGATACATCCATTGGTTTTTTTGAAGCTTCCACCTCTGAAATGTAATCTTTTTTACAACTAACTAATCCGGTTGAAATAAGTGCTAATAAGAAAATGATTGATTTTAAGTTTTTCATGTGTGTTATATGTAGGTTTAGTTTTTTTATTCTACTTATACAAAATAAATACCGAATCAAAGTTGAAATATAAATACATGAAGACTAATACCTTACGAAAATTCACATAAATTATCGAACAGAAAAATGTTTCAATTTGGGATTTCATTCTCTATATTTAGTTTTAATGTTTGGGGGGGGGAAATGCTTCTCTCTTGCCCTTGAATAGAGAGCTAATCAGTAATGGATAACTTAGCTTGAAATCCGATTCTAAAACATCCATTTTCTTGTTATAAGTGCCTATTAAAAGTTAGCCCTGCCTATTAATTTCACTTTAAAATACTTTTAGCTAACAAAAATGATTTTCTCGACAATTACGATAAGATTTTTGATAAAGCATTTAAATATGAAGTATTAAACCAAGACCCTAATTTTATGTCTAGCTGTGCTATCAGAGTTGCTTTTTTATTCTCTTGTGAGTGAAATTATAAAAATCGAATACCTTAACTTTCCGTTCAAAAAAGCTAAACTTGCAGCATGAATTATTTGAGGGCAGAAAACCTAGCAAGAGCGTATGGCGAAAGAGAACTATTTAAGAATGTTACACTTACAGTTGAAAAAGGAGATAGGGTAGCCTTAATAGCCAAAAATGGATCGGGTAAAACTTCCTTATTAAACATACTAACAGGCCAAGATACCCCTAATGAAGGTACTGTTACCATCGATAAAAACGTAAATTGGGCATATTTAGAGCAAGAGCCACAATTTAATAATGCCGATTCGGTTGCAGAGGCCGTTTTTAATGCTGATAGCATTTTACTTAAAACAGTGGCTAACTATGAGAGTACAATGGAGGCCTTGGAAGACAACCCACATGACGGATCTCTGCAAAACCAGTTAACACTTGCTATGGAGCAAATGGATAACCACTCGGCATGGGACATTGAAGCCAAAGTAAAGAATATTCTAACCAAACTAAGCCTCCATCATCATCTAAATAAAAATGTTACCGAATTGAGCGGTGGGCAAAAGAAAAGATTGGCTTTGGCTCGCATTCTGATACAAAACCCTGATTTTATCATCATGGATGAGCCTACCAATCACTTAGATATTCAAATGATTGAGTGGCTCGAAGGTTACTTAAAATCACAACAGGTAAGTTTGCTTATTGTAACCCACGACAGGTATTTTTTGGATAATATTTGTACCGAAATTGTAGAGCTCGACAATGGCTCACTTTATACCTACAAAGGCAATTATGCTTATTTCCTCGAAAAGAAAGAAATGAGAGAAACTTTTCAGGAAAAGGAAGCAGATGCAGCTCGAAAACTGATGCGAAAAGAGCTTGAATGGATGAGAAAGCAACCTAAAGCCCGAACAACCAAATCAAAAAGCAGAATATCAAGCTTTTATGAAACAAAAGAAAAGGCTAGCTTTAGAAACGATACCAGCAAGGTTGAAATTGTGATGCAGATGGAAAGGCTAGGAACTAAAATTATCGAAACCCATCAACTGAAT
>CAIVPY010000002.1 GCA_903907885.1 uncultured Bacteroidota bacterium | reverse complement strand
TTAGTTGGTGGTTCAGGTTATACTGAAGCGCCTTTATTATCTATTGCTGGAACTTGTGATGGTTTTATAGGTTCAACAAGATTAACTAATACTACTATTGATTCTAATAATTATACTATACTAAATAGAGGTTCTAATTATTCAACAGCAGACCAATTAGTATTTAATAATACAGGAACTGGTGGTTCTAATTTAAATATTACTGCTATTGTTACTAATGGATTAATTACTGGTTATTCATCATTTGTTGCTGGTTCTGGTTATGTAAATGCACCATCAATAACAGCTTCTGGTGGTGGAACAGGATTTTCTGCAACTACTTTTTTAACTCCTACAACAGTTTCTGCTACTTTTACAATTACATCAGGTGGTTCTGGATATAATACAGGTGATATAATTAATTTTGATAATACAGGAACTGGTGGTTCTAATGTATCTGCTACTATTATTGCAAATGGTTCTGGTGTAATAACTGGTGTTACTTTGCTAAATGCTGGTTCTGGTTATAATATTAAAGCACCTACAATAACTTCAATAACATCTATAAATAATAAAGGTGGAACTGGTGATAATATTTCCTGTTCCTTGGTTTCTACATCAGTTGCTAATATAGTTATTACAACTTCAGGGAGTGGTTATACAACATCACCTGCATTTGTATTTACACCTATTGGTGCTGGTTCTGGTGTTAGTGCAACTCCTACTATTACAAATGGTGCTATTACTAGTTTAAATTTTGTTGATTTAGGTTCAGGATATAACATTAAAGCCCCTCCAATGACTTCTATAACATCTGCTTCTGGTGCTGGTGCTGCTATAACTTTTAATTTATTGCAAAGTTCTGTTGCATCTTTAGTAATAACAAATGGAGGTTCAGGTTATGCCTCATATCCATTATCATTTGTTTTTACTCCTACTAATGGATTAGGTTCTGGAGCTTCTGCTACACCTATAACAAGAGCAACAAAAAATAAAACCTTTAAATGGAATATAAGAGATTTGCAATTAGGAAGATTGGCTGATATAGGATTAATACAAATAGTTCATACAAATGCTATTAATAATACAGGATATGCTATAAGATGTTTAGAAACATATGCTGATGGTTTTGATAGTTATAATCACACTTCGGCCGTGATTTACCTAGGAATGGGAATGAATACACCATCAATAACAACATATCACAAATTATTATCACAAAATCTAAATACTATTACTTTAATATGTACTGATGATTTGACTTCATCTATCAAAATATGTTCTGATTATTTTATAATAGAATATAATGAAAAAAAGAATAAATGGAACTATAAGGCAATAGATATAAATAATCAAGTGTATATAAAACCTTCGATTTACAACTATAAATATTTTGGTCTAAAACCAGATATTTATAATGAGATACTATTTCCTATAAATGGTATTGGAACATATTCAAATATAATAAACTTAAATAATTTTAGTCTTATAGTAATTAAAGTTATTGGTTTAATAGAACAGAATAAAACTTTAGATAATTTAAATACATCTATTTCTCGTGGGGATGTTTGTGCTTTGGTTAATCGTCAGGATACCAATATAAATGCTTTAATTAATTGGAGTGATATTAACCAGACATTTAGAAAAAAAATATGTAATACTGAATTGAACTCTTTAAACTTTATATTCACAGATGAGTTTAATAATCCCCTTTTAGAGTTAAATGATTGGCTCATTTGTCTCTCAATTGTTATTAAGAAAAAGTCTACAATTGCTCCATAAATAGTAAATGCTTTTGTGTTTTTTTATACTGGTGATATAGTAATTATATCTGCCTGTAATGCGAGAGAGTTAGGCAAAGTAATATTAGTATTTTTAAAGCGTTCAACAATTCTATTTTTAAGGTGCTCTGGACAATTGAATTGTAATTCTTCTACTAGTAAATCATATTT
>CAIVPY010000001.1 GCA_903907885.1 uncultured Bacteroidota bacterium | reverse complement strand
TTCACAAAGGTTAACAAAAAGAAAACACAATTACAAGGAAAATCGAAGAATGACTAGTTATTTGTGGCTGTAAAAGCTATTTTAAAAATAACAATTTCTATATAAATAGAAGTTGTGCGTTATGCTTTAGGGATTTTTATAGTCATCGTATAATCTACATCCCAGCCAACTCACTCCAGCTACAATCAGGGCAATGCTAAGCTGAGATAAATTAAGCATTTTCATTTAGTATCAAATTTATCCCTTCAATAAGTAATTCCAAGTTCGACTTTTGTCCCTTGTCCTCCACACAAGGTAAAAAGCCTTTCAGATTTCTGAAAGGCTTTTTTTATTTGGCGAATTTATTTAGTGAAACAGCCTGAGGCTTTAGCATAGCCTCACTAGCGGGACGCTAGCGAGTGCGAGGGGAATGCCCCATATTTTCTTTTGTTTTACCTGTTGCCTGAATTCTTTTTTGCTTAAATAATCTGCTTCAAATCCTTTCAATTGTTTATTTAATACATTCAAAGAAGACGTTTTATTGCTTACCGTTTTTGTAGTTTCAGAAAAACTAATCATATTAAATGATATAAGGATAATTATGGTGAAAATGTACTTTTTCATAGTTATATTTTATTGTGGTATTAATTCAAAAATGTTTTTATTAGACGTAAATCTTAAAACACCAAATCGCAATGTTTTATAAGTTACACTATCTTTAAAAATGTTATTCCAAGTTGATATTGAATCATACTGTTTCCCTAAAATGGTAATTGATTTAATTGGCGGCTGTTTGGCAATAAAATTTATAGCTGGTTTCTCAACAATAATTACATTGTTTACAACTATTGCGAATTGATCATTATCTGCTGAATTTACATAATTTATTAATTGAATGTTATTGCCATATACGCTGTCAATAAATTGCATGTTTTTTTGTTCAAGAGGTATCTTAACAGTACAATCTGCTTGTGTATTAGTGTAATTATAAGTCGTATTTATGCCGAGATTATAAAAAATTATGGTATCTGTACTATTTCTCAAAAATTTTATTTTTTCCTTTCCATTGTATGGAAATAATATAGGTATGTCACTTTGGTCAACATTTGAAGGACTTTCTGTTGTTTCTTCACATTTGTTGCATGCGTATAGGAAGAAAATGCAAGGGATTAAAAATTGTATTACTGATGTTTTCATGATTTTAATTAATTTATATTGAGTAAGCTATATGACCTTCACTTGTGTACGTATCTTCATCGTATTTGCCATAACTATCACTAAACAAGCTGGCAACAAAATCAACAATGATTTCAATAATACCCCAAATCTTCTTTTGTTTTACCTGTAGCCTAAATTCTTTTTTGGTAAGGTAATCAGCTTCGTACCCATTTAGTTGCTTACTATATAGTTGCTCTATAGTAGTTGTTTTATTTCGTTCATTTTTTGTAGTTTCAGAAAAACTAACCATATTAAATGATATTAGAATAATTAAAGTGAAAATGTACTTTTTCATGGTTATATTTTATTATGGTATTAATTCAAAAAGGTTTTTGTTAGAGGTAAATTTTAAAACTCCAAATCTTAATGATTTATAAGTTACACTATCATTAAACATATTACCCCAAGTTGAGATTGTATCGTATTTTATACCCAATATTGTTGTAGATTTAAGTGGAGGATAAGGCATAATAAATTGGTTTGGATATTCATCAGCAACAGCCATATTATTTATAATAATCCTAAAACGGCTGTTTAAGGATATATTTTTAAAATAAAATAAAACAAAGCTATTTCCTTCAATGCTATCAATAAAAGTTAAATATTTTTGTTCTAGTGGAATTTTAGAAGGACAATCGGCTTGGGTTGTGGTAAAGCTATACGATGTTACTAAATCCGTTTTATGAAAAATAACTGTATCAGTTTTATTTTTAAGAAATTTCACTTTTTCCTTTCCATCGTATGGAAATAATATTGGTATATCACTTTGGTCAACATTTGAAGGACTTTCTGTTGTTTCTTCACATTTGTTGCATGCGTATAGGAAGAAAACGCAAGGGATTAAAAATTGTATTACTGATGTTTTCATGATTTTAATTAATTTATATTGAGTAAGCTATATGACCTTCACTTGTGTACGTATCTTCATCGTATTTGCCATAACTATCGCTAAACCAAGATGCTACCCAATTAACAATGATTTCGATTATTCCCCAAATTTTCTTTTGCTTTACCTGTAGCCTAAATTCTTTTTTGGTAAGATAATCGGCTTCGTAACCTTTTAGCTGCTTGCTAAATATTTGCTCTACATCAGTTGTTTTGCTTCTTTCGGTTTTTATAGTTTTAGCTGAACAAAATGTACTATATGTAATAAGCAGCAATAGAGAGAAAATGAAGTTTTTCATGGTTGTAATATTTTATTATGGTATTAATTCAAAAATATTTTT